>NZ_BAAAOS010000001.1:0-189901 GCF_039530625.1 Kribbella sancticallisti
GACAACCGACGCCCACTGGCGCTGCTCACGTCATGAAGCGCGACTTTGCCGAGGCCCTGGGTCCGCGGCCAGTTGGTTTTGCCGAAGCGCACCCTTCGTACTGGTCGACGACGAGGCTTTCGCCGTATCGCCCTGACGGAGCGACCACGTGACGAGTCGGAATCTAGCCGCCTGCCGAAGAACCTCACCTCCTTCGACCGAGGAGGTGCCGCTACCCCTCATTCCCCCGCCCTTCACAGCCGGCGGTGAATGAGCCAACCGGGATAGGGCCCCGGCTCCGGACCCATCGCCCTCAGATTGTAGGGTCGCAGCGCTTGACGATTGACCCTTTCCAGTACAGATTGGACTCTTCATCCAGACAAGGCCCGGGGGATTGATGGGCCTTCCATGAGGGGGAAATATGGATCCAGCCACTATTGCGATTGTCACAAGCAGTGCATTGAAATTAGTTGATCTAATGACAACCGATGTGTGGGATCAGGTCAAGAAAGGCTTCGGCAGGCTTCTAGGTCAAAGTACCGGCCAGGAATCGCCAGTCACCGATGATCTCGATTCCGCACGAAGCGAACTCCTGGCTGCGGCCGGCGACGACTATGAGTCGACCCGGAACGAACTGGTAGCGTAATGGCGTGGACGCATCCGGAGAATGCTGGTCAACAACCCCGATCTGATCACTGAGCTCCAACAACTGATGATTGAGCTGGACGATCGGGCGCCAACCGGGAGCACACACGCCGAAACTATCTCAATCAGCGCAAATGTCAAGGGTCATGGGCGCGCCTACCAGCAAGGTCATGGAACTCAGATAAATAAATAGGCAGCGTAGGAAGCAGTCGTGTGATGCCTAATCCGAAGATAGATCTTGGGGCCCATACTTCTGGGCACTCTACGCTGTACCAGCAAGGCACTGGTCTGCAGATCAACGGCGGACACAACACCTTTTCGAATGACTCCTCAGCATCACTACCTTGGATCGCCGAATTCGACAAATGGATCAAAGCGAGCGATTACGACGCACTGGAGCTGGGCGTTCACAGATCGGCAGTGGACAACGGCAGTCCCCTCACGTCCTATGTTGAGCGCGATGTTGATCGATCCGTAACAGGGCGCTTGACCGCGGCTGCAGATCGCGGCGGATTCATTCTCATCGTGGGTGATTCAACGGCCGGGAAGACTCGGATTGCCTACGAAGCAGTCCAGCGCCACGCTCCGAATCTACCTATGGCCGCTCCAGGTAATATCAAAGAATTTCAGGACACACTGCTAGTTGCTTTGCTGGCCAATTCACCATGCTTGATATGGCTCGACGACGCGGAGCGGTTCCTAGGCCCTGAAGGAGTGTCCCCAAGCTTCCTGGCGCGAATACGGCACAGCAGTATCACGTGCATTGCAACACTACGCTCGGAGGAGTACCGCCAGATCACCAGTCGATCCGGCGAGCACTCCGACGATGGTCACCAGCACGGACTGACTGACGCTCAGCGAACCTTGCGCCTGCTCGAACCGATCATTGTCGAGCGCCGATGGTCCCGGGGGGAAATCGAGCGCGCTCGAAACTCCAACGACGCTCGAATCAACGCCGCATTGGAATATTCATCCACCTACGGAGTCGCGGAGTACGTTGCTGCAGGCCCGCGACTGATGGAAGAACTGCGAATCAGCGCAGGCAGCAATCCACGAGGCACTGCACTAGTGACGGCCGGCATAGATGTTGGACGTTGCGGCATCACCGGCGATGTGCCCACCTCCTTGCTATTCGAATGCCACGAGTTCTATTTGGCCCGTGAGGGCGGGGAACTACTTCGACCGGAGTCTCGCGCCGAAGCTCTCACCTGGGCCACCCGTCGTCGGTACGGCGTCACGAGTATGTTGCTGCCATCCGCAGTTCCAGATTCGGTGCGAGTCTTTGACTACCTGCTCGATGAGTCTCTCCGAGCGGCAGATGCCAAGCCAGTTCTCGACGAGACATGGGAGTCAACCATCCGTCACGTCGCAGATGCGGAGGCCGCCTTGCTCCGGGTAGCGCGATCTGCCTATCGCGAAGGCCGCGCCGATATAGCCGAAAAGATACTGACGGATGCGGCCGCCAAGGGCTCACCAGAGCCAGCTGACGACTTGGCGCGATTGTATTTCGCGGAGGAGCGCCTCTCGGAAGCGCGCGACTGGCTCGAGATAGCGGCGAATCGGGGGCGCCTGGAAAGTGCCGTCAGGCTCGGCGTTTCTTACGAAGAGGAGGACGATCAAGCATCGGCCGAGGCGTGGTTCATGTTTGCCGCGGACCGGGGAAATGACCACGCCATGTTCCACCTCGCCCAGTTGCTCAGAGCAATTGGTGACGTCGACGAAGCCGAAGTTTGGTACCGGAAAGCTGCTACGACTGAACAAATCGGCGCAGTGGTCAACATGGCGCAGATGATCAGCGAACTCGGGCGTTCGGAAGAAGCCGAGCAGTGGCTCCGAGAGCATGCTGAGCGATCGACCCACGCGAAGAATTCGCTCGGACTCATGCTACAAGGCGATGGCCGAACCGAAGAGGCCGTCAAGGTGTGGAGTGAGGCCGCCCGCGAGGATGACGGAGCAGATGCTGCAGCAAACCTCGGCAATCACTATATCTCCAGAGGCGATTTCAAACTTGCCGAGAAGTGGACGAGGAGGGCCATAGCGAGCGGAAAACTCTCCCGCTACGCTTCCCAACTTGGGTACGTTTTGCTGAGGCTGAAGCGCCCTGCCGAAGCACGCGCCGTATTGCTACCACTCGCCGAGGATCAGGACCCCGAGGCCGCACAACTGCTCGCGGCAACATATATGGAAAGTCGGGAAAGGCGATCGGCCGAAAAGTGGTATCGTGCGGCCGCAGAATGGACTGGGCCTGCCCAGGCCGATGCGAAAGCCAATCTCGGATCATTCCTTTTCCACAACGCTAAAAAATCGGAAGGACGCGCCCTCCTTGAGGAGGCATCTCAACTTGGAAGCGAGACGGCAGTCTACCCTCTCGCCTTTATCGCAAATGAGGAAGGCCGCACGGAGTTGGCGATCACCCTCTTTCGAAGGCTCATGGCGCAGGGGAACGACGACCCAGATGTACTTTGCGAGCTCGGAACTCTGCTACTTGACATCAGTGCGGACGAAGGAAAAGCATTACTCACGCAGTCGCTTGAAACTGGACATGGGCACGCTGGATGCAACTTGGGCCGCTTCTATTGGCGCACCGATCAGCACGCAAAGGCGGAATCCATTTTTGCACTGGCGTTCGAGAAGGGTCATTATCACGCAGGAGAGACGCTGGATTCGATGCTCGTTTCGATCGGTCGACCGGCCGACGGCGCCCAATGGCGACTGAAGGTGGCACAGATGAGGCGATCGAGTAAGCGCTCCAAGAGGCGATCAAAGCGTAAGAAAAACTCCTAGATCCACTAGGCCTCGCGGCGGTCAGCGGTGAGGTGGGCAGCAGATATGTTGTGCCGACCGCAGTATGCCGACAGAATGCCAAGATGCGCGTGATCGTGGTGGGTGCCGGAGTGATCGGGCTCAGCTGTGCTGTCCGGCTGGCCGAGTCCGGGTACGACGTCGCGGTGTTCGCGCGGGATCTTCCGCTGGAAACGACCTCGGCGGTCTCGGCCGCGATCTGGTACCCGTTCCTGTCCGCGCCGCAGGATCGGGTCGCCGCCTGGGCCGCGACGTCGTACGACGAGTTCGTGAAGCTCGCCGAGAACGAGCCGTCGGTGCGGCTGCGGCACGGCAAGGAGTTCCTGGTCGACCAGGCACCGAATCCGCCGTGGGCCGGGGTGCTGCCGGACCTGCAGCGGGTTGGTTCGCCGCCGGCCGGGTTCAAGGACGGCTGGTCCTTCACGACGCCGGTGATCGAGATGCCGGCCTACCTGCCGTACCTGGTCAAGCGGCTGGAGGAGGCGGGCGGGACGCTGACTCGTGCGGCGCTGTCGGCCTTGCCGACCGCGGCGGATGTCGTCGTCAACGCTGCTGGGCTCGGTGCGCGCCTCACCGCCGGAGACCCGACCGTGACTCCGGTCCGCGGACAGGTGCTGACGCTGGAGCAGACCGGCCTGACCGAGTGGCTGATCGCGGACCGGAATCCGCGCGAGCTCACGTACGTCGTCCCGCGCGAACACGACATCGTCGTCGGCGGCACCAGCGAGCCGGACACCTGGGACATGGCGGTCAACCCGACCACCGCCGAGCAGATTCTCGCCCGGGCGACTGAGCTGATTCCCCAACTCCGCAAGGCCAAAGTGCTCCGGCACCGGGTCGGCCTGCGCCCGGCCCGTCCGGCGATTCGCTGCGAGCGGGTCGACTCGGGCGACCAGCACGTCATCCATTGCTACGGCCACGGCGGCTCCGGCGTCACCCTGTCCTGGGGCTGCGCCGACGAGGTCGTCGACCTGGTCCGCCAGTCCCACTGATCACCATGCAGACAGTGGTCTTGGACGGCGGCATGTCGAACGCCCTCGAAGAGCGCGGCCACGACCTGACGGACGCCCTGTGGTCGGCCCGGTTGCTGCGGGACGCTCCCACCGAGATCGCAACCGTGCACCGCGCGTACTACGAAGCGGGCGCCGCGGTGGCGACCACAGCCAGCTACCAGGCGAGCGTGACCGGCTTCGAGCGAGCGGGCGTGCCGCAGGACGAGGCGGAGCGGTTGATTGCCAGCAGCGTCAGCATCGCCCGGGAGGTGCGGGACGAGCTCGCCGCGGACGGGCGGAAGCGGCTGGTGGCGGCCTCTGTCGGGCCGTACGGCGCGGTGCTGGCGGACGGGTCGGAGTACAGGGGGCGCTACGGGCTGACCGCTGCGGCGCTGCGCGAGTTTCATCTGCCGCGGCTCGAGTTGCTGCTGGCCGCCGAGCCCGATCTTCTGGCGGTCGAGACGATCCCGGACGTCGACGAGGCGGAGGTGCTGGTAGGTCTGCTGGACGAACTGGGCTTTCCGGCGTGGCTTTCCTACTCGATCGACGGTGATCGCACTCGCGCCGGGCAGCCGCTGGCGGATGCGTTCGCCGTCACGGCTCGATCGGTGGTTGCTGTTGGCATCAACTGTTGCGCGCCGGGCGACGTACAGGCGGCTGTTGAGACCGCGGCGGCGGTGAGTGGAAAGCCAGTCGTGGCCTACCCGAACAGTGGAGAGGCCTGGGACGCAGGAGGTCGCCGCTGGACCGGCGGCGCCACGGACAGCACGACCCTGGCCCACGACTGGGTTGAGGCCGGTGCTGTCTACGTCGGCGGTTGCTGCCGAGTCGGGCCGCAGGACATCGGTGCACTGGCTCGAGCGCTAGACGCCTAGGATCTGGCAGAGGAGATCCAGGGCGCCGTTGTAGGCGTGGTCTGGCGGGGTGCCGTAGCCGACGACCAGAGCCTGCCGGGCCGACGGGTCCGAGGCGAAGCGGTACTTGTCCAGTGAGGTTAGATTCAGCCCTTGCCTGCTTGCCCTGTCGACCATCTCCTTCGCGTTCCCCGGTACGTCGAGCAGTACGTGCAGGCCGGCCGAGATCCCGGCTACCTTCACGCCCGGAGCACGGACGGCCAGGAGCTCCACCAAGTGGTCCCGGCGACGGCGGTAGCGCAGACGCATACGGCGTACGTGGCGGTCGTAGTGGCCGGAGGCGATGTACTCCGCGAGGATCAACTGGTCCAGCGTCGCCGTCTGGAGGTCTGCCGTGCGCTTGGCGGCGAGCACGGGCTCCATGAGGCGCTGCGGCAACACCATCCAGGCCAGACGCAACCCGGGCGCGAGGCTCTTGCTCGCAGTACCGGTGTAGGCGACCAGTTCGGGGTCCAAGGCCTGCAAGGCTCCTACGATCTGGCGGTCGTAGCGGAATTCGCCGTCGTAGTCGTCCTCGATGAGTACCGCGCCAGCTTCCCGCGCCCACTCGACGGCCGCCGTACGACGGTCGGGGGCGAGGGGGACGCCCAGCGGCATCTGGTGCGCCGGGGTGAGCAGGACGGCCTCGCCGGACAGCAGGTCCGACCGTACGCCGTACTCGTCGACCGCGACCGGCACCGGCTCGAGGCCCCGCGACCGGATCACGTCCCAGTGCAGGCTGTACCCGAACGCCTCGACGGACATGGTCTTGCCGCCTTGCTTCTGGATCACCTCGCTCAGCAGGTTCAGCGCCTGCACGTAGCCGGAGCAGATCAGAATCCGCTCAGGATCAGCCCGTACTCCGCGCGCCCGGGCGAGGTAGTCCGCCAACGTCTCGCGAAGCTCGATCCGCCCGCGAGGATCCCCATACCCGAATGCCTCGTTCGGCGCCGCCGGCAACGCCTTCCGAGCCGCCGCCAGCCACTCACTCCGCGGAAACGTCGACACATCAGGCGACCCGGGCGTGAGGTCGTACCGAAACTCTCTTGCTGCCGGCAACTTGGTAGGCGAGACCGTGCTGGAGCTTTGAGGAGGCCGTTTGGCGACTACTGTGCCCGAGCCCTGGCGGGCGGTCAGCCAGCCCTCGGCCACGAGTTGGCCGTAGGCGTCGGCGACGGTGTTGCGGGCGATGCCCAGGTCTTTGGCCAGCGAGCGGGACGACGGAAGCCGGGTGTCGGGGGTCAGACGGCCGGTGCGGATCGACTCGTGCAGCGCCCGGACCAGGTCGTTCCGCCCCCGGGTGCCGCCCAGGTCCAGGTGCAGATCGGCACCGGACTCGGAATTGGCCCCTGGATCTCCCATGGAAGTGGACCATACACCTGGGCCGATCCGCGCCTAGCGTGGACGTCATGAGCACAACGACACGTCGCAGAATCAAGCTCGCCACTCACGCGCCGGAGTTCTACCAGGCCCTGATCGCCCTGGACGAGGTCTCCGCGACCGGTCTCGACCCGAAGCTCGCGCACCTGGTCCGGATCCGCGCCGCGCAACTGAACGGGTGCGCCTACTGCCTCGACATGCACGCCCTGGACGCCGTGCACGAGGGCGACACCGGGCAGCGGGTCAACCTGGTGGCCACCTGGCGGGAGGCCCGCAAGTTCTACACCGAACAGGAGCAGGCCGCGCTGGAACTGACCGAGGCGATCACCCTGATCAGCGTGGACCACGTCCCGGACGAGAAGTACGACATCGCCGCGAAGGTGTTCGACGACAAGGAACTGGCCCAACTGATCGGCCTGATCATCATGATCAACGCGTGGACCCGAGTCGGCGTCACCTGTCGCCTCGAGCCCGGTCACTACCAGCCGAGCTGACGGCCATGACCGCGGAGTCCTTCCGAGCGCTGCACCACGGTCCGGTCCCTTTGGTTCTGCCCAACGCCTGGGACCCTGTCAGCGCCCGAGTCATCGCCGAAGCCGGCTACCCGGCGATCGCCACCAGCAGCGGTGCGGTCGCCCGGGTGCTCGGCTATGACGACGGTCAACTGACGCCTCCGGCCGAGATGTTCCAGGCGGTGGCCCGGATCGCCCGCGCGGTCGACGTACCGGTGACCGCGGACATGGAGGCCGGCTACGGCCTGAAGCCCGAGGAGTTCGTGGAGCGGCTCCTCGAGACAGGCGCCGTCGGGTGCAATCTCGAGGACTCCCTCGACGACCGGCTGGTCGAGATCGAGGGGCAGGCCGACTACCTGTTCGAGGTACGTGCGGCTGCGGGCGCTGACTTGGTGATCAACGCCCGCATCGACAACTTCATCGCCGGCGGCACTGTGCAGGATGCGATCGCCCGGGGCCGCGCGTACCGTCACGCCGGAGCCGACTGCGTCTACCCGATCGCGGCCCCGCTGGAGGTGCTGCGAACGCTGGCCGACGAGATCGGTGGGCCGATCAACGCGCATGCCAAGCCGAACGGTCCGACCCCGTCAGACCTGACCGCACTCGGAGCCACGCGGATCTCGTACGGAACCAGCCTCCACAACTTCACCACCGACGTACTGCGTCAACTGCTGCCGAAGCCGGCCTGACTCACCAGTGGCCGGACCAGTGCACGTCAGCGAGCAGGTGCCGTCCGTTGAGCGCTTGGGACGGGCGGGAGTCGCCGTCCGGGAACAGGCTCCGGAAGCCGGCGATGCTCTTGGCGGTCACGGTCTTCGGCACGGTGAGGAACCACTGCACTCCCTCGCTGTACGGCGAGGTGGTGAGTGAGCCGTTGTAGCGCAGGGTCGAGGGGTTCGCCGGCAGTAAGGCCCGCAGGTTGAAGTCCTCCACCTCGATCGGCTCACCGCATTCCTCGGGCAACCGGGACAGGATCCGGTCGGCCTCGCCCGCGGCGCCCTCGACCAGCGGGACGCCGATGACGAGCTTCCGCCCGGTGGCGTCCTGGTGCACCAGGTGCATCTCCAGCGGCGCGTGCCGGCCGTTGAAGGTGTGCTCCGAGGGCGTGTGGAAGTGGAACTGGATCAGGTCGTAGCGGACGCCGGACAGGTTGATGTACCCGGCGCCGGCCGGGACATCGACCTCTTCGGTCTCCTCGGTTCCGTGCACGCTGCACCCGCCGGTTGCGGGGTCGTCCTTGCTGACGTAGTGGACGCCGACCGGCACATGCCGGCTGTAGTGGACATCGAGCTGCGGCAGGCCGGGCTGCACGCGAACCGCGGAGCGAACCACGTTCACGGGGCTCTGCTGGGGAATCTGCTGCGGGACCTGCTGGGGAATCTGCTGGGGACTCTGCTGCTGGGTCGCAGCGCTTGCGGGAGTACTGGATGTCGCCTTGGCCACCACCGCGCTCGCCAGAGCGACGACGGGAATGGCCAGGAAGGTACGACGATCGGTCATGGGCGGGACTCGACTTTCACGAAGGATTAAGTTGTTTTCACAACATAAACCCATGCCCCCGGCAAGCAGTTGCCGGGTTACCGACCGGCGGTTCGCCGGGATGGGAGACGATGACGACCATGACCGCAGACGGGACGCGAGCGCAGTACCTGGAGCTGAGCCACGTCATTCGCGAAGGCATGATCACCTTGCCGGGGCTGCCGGGACCGGAGTTCGGCAAGCAGTTGACCCGGGAGGCGTCGCGGGAGATCTACGCGCCGGGCACAGAGTTCGAGATCGGCGTGTTCACGATGGTGACCAACACCGGCACCTACATGGACAGCCCGTACCACCGGTACCCGGACGGCCATGACCTGACTGGGTACAGTCTCGAGCGCACGGTCGACTTGCCTGCCGTGGTCGTTCCGGCGCAGGCTCGCGCGATCGATGCGACCGTCCTGGCGAACTACGAGGTCGACGGCAAGGCCGTGCTGCTGCACACGGGTGACGACGCCCGCTTCGGCACCCCGGAGTACGTGGTGGATCCGCACTTCCTGACCCGCGACGGGGCGCAGTACCTGATCGACCGGGGCGCGATTCTGGTCGGTATCGACGCCGCGAACATCGACGACATGACGGATGGCACCCGCCCGGCCCACTCCCTGCTGCTCGGCGCCGGTCTCGCGATCGTCGAGCATCTCACCAACCTCGGACAACTCCCACCCACCGGCGCGTTCTTCACCGCCACCGCTCCCCGCGTCAGCGGCCTCGGCACGTTCCCGGTGCGTGCTTTTGCCAAAGTGGGCTGACCGAGGATGGGCCGCCTGCGACGACGCAGACGGCCCACCGGCTGTCAACAGCTGACTAGTTCACCGAGGGGATCAGCCCCACCAGCCCTTGCGCTTGCCGTGGTAGGCGATGATGCCGCCGGCGCAGCCGCCCCAGCCCCAGCGCCAGCCCTTCTTCTTGAGCGACTTCCAGCCGTTCTTGATGGTGTCGACGGTGAGGACACCGAAGGCACCACCCGCGCAGGCCCGGACGTACCGGTTCTTGTAGACCTTCTTGCCGAACCGCCAGGCCTTCCGGACGTACTTGTTCTTCCGGATCTTCTTCTTCGCGGCCTTCCACTTCTTCTTGATGTACTTGACCGCGCACTTCTTGCTGAAGCACAACCACTTGCCGTTGAGGTCGTACTTGTCGACCGGGTCGGCGCAGGTGTACTCGTACGCGTTGCAGCTACCGCCGTACACCGGGTCTGTCTGCAGGAACCGGCCGGTGGTCGGGTTGTAGAGCCGCACCCCCATCAGCACGATGCCCGACGGCGCGTCAGCCGCCCGCTGCTCCGCACCGAGCCACCCGTACCGCTGCTTGCCCACTGACTCGGCATCACTCAGTACGCCGTACTCACTGGCCTCGCTGGTGGTCGACAGGCCCTCGTCACCGGCGTGAATGGTCGCCACGATGTCGCCGGACAGGTCGGACACCTGCCACTCGGGTACGCCGCTGTCACTGTCCAGGACCGCGCTCATGCCACCCAGACCCTGTACTACGCGGGTCCACCGGTCCGGGCCCTCCTGGGTCCAGGCAGGCGAGTCCTCGTCGCCGTCGTAGTGCTGGACGTTCTGCACCACTTCACCGGTCGAGTTGTCCGTCCAGGATCGGATCCGCTCGCCGGTGACGTCGATCGTGTAGTCCGTGGTGCGACCGGCCTGGGTGATCGTGTCGACCAGGTCGTTCGCGTGGTACGTCGCTGTGACGTCACCGGCGGCCGGTGCACCCGTGTCGATCGCCGGGATCTTCGTGGTCCGGCCGAGTGCGTCGTAGACGTAACCGGCCGTGTTGACCCGATTCGCCGTGTCGTACGTCCAGGTCCTGCTGGCCGACGGAGTGGACGTCTGGCAACTGCCGTCAGCAGCCGGCCCGTACTCCGTACTGCTCGTCCGGTCGGTGGCAAGGCTGAAGCCGTAGGTCCGGGTGAAGCACTTCTCCCCCACCGTCTCCTGGACCGTCGAGACGCGCCCAGCCCGGTCCTGCAGGTAGACCTGGCTCGACAGTGTCGAAACCCGCTGCCCTGTCTGTCCGTGCGCCGACTGCGTCTTCTTCTCGCGGAACAAGGTGCAGTCGGTTCCGGCACAACCAGGCTTGCTGTAGGTGATCCCGGCCTCCTGGCCGGCAGCGTCGTAGGTGGTCTCCACCTTGACGCCGTTCGGCCAGGTCTCCGTGACCAGCTTGCCGTCGGCGTTGTAGTCGCCGGTGTAGTTGCCGGTCTGGCTGTCCGAGACCGAGGTGAGCAGCCCGCGGTAGTCGTACCCGTAGGTCCGCGTGGCCCTTCCGTCCGTGGTCTTGGACTGGCGGCCGAGCAGGTCGTACTCGGTGGTGGAGATGTTGCCGTCGGCATCCTTGTACGACGTGACCCGACCCAGCGTGTCGTACGTGCGCACGATCTCCGCCGTCACCGTGCCACCCGTCACCGACTGGCTGCGGAGCAGGTCGCCGGTCACCGGGTCGTACACGTTCCGCTGCGTCGGCAGCGCAGTACCGAGACCGGTCACGCTGGTCTCCAGCACCTGCCCAGCGGCGTCGTACTTCGTGGTGGTGGTCCGGAGCGTCGCCGTGCTCGTCTTCTCGGTCTCGACCCGCTCCTGGTTGTACATGTCGTACGTCGTGACGATGGCGGGTAGCTCCGGTCCACTGGCCGCCTGTCCACCCGGCTGGATCCGGCAGGGCAGGTTCGCCCACTCCGGGCGCAGGTCGCACTCCGCATAACCGGAGCCCGAGGTGGACCGGTAGTTGATGGTCTTCCGGGTCGCCGGGGTGTTGGTGGTGGTTCCACCTGCGGCCTGCGTGGTGGACGTCTCCAACCCGGTCACGGGGTCGAGCGTCGTACGGACGGTCTGGCCGAGTCCGCCTGGGTCGGTCGTCGTGACCGTCGGCTGCCGGAGTGACCAGTTGTAGGCAGTGGTCGTCCTGCGGCGGTCAGCCTCGACCGTAGTACCGCCGGAGCCCCAGACCCGGACCTGTTCGTCATCGGTGGTGACCAGGTTGTAGGGACCGCCACTGGTCGGAGCACCCTGGTCGTAGGTCTTCCGGCTGAGCTGGCGGCCTCTGGTGGTGGTGCCGTCGGCCAGCCGGACCTCTGTCTCCGGCTCGAGTGTGCTCTCCAGCCGCACGCCGTCCAGCGAGTAGGAGTTGACCGTCGAGTAGGTCTGGGCCAGCGTCTGCTCAGCGACGTCGTTGTCCGAGGAAGACTGGTTCAGCGCCCGCTTGCGGTTCTCGGCGGTGAGGCTTCGGACCTCGTTGCTGAAGCTGTCGTACCAGGTGGTGGTGATATTGCCGCCGGGTGTCGCCACGTTGACCGCACGCCCGTTGGC
Source organism: Kribbella sancticallisti (assembly GCF_039530625.1). Classification (NCBI taxonomy): domain Bacteria; kingdom Bacillati; phylum Actinomycetota; class Actinomycetes; order Propionibacteriales; family Kribbellaceae; genus Kribbella; species Kribbella sancticallisti. The sequence continues at coordinate 12,054 of NZ_BAAAOS010000001.1, forward strand.
GTCCAGGTAGCTGACCTTGGCGCGGTCCAAACCGCCAGATGCCTGATCAGCGGGCAGAACCGCCGTGGCGTCGGTAGGTGCTTCCAGTTGTCCCCAGCGCTTGGTCTGGCCAGGTGACAGGTCGTTGGGAGCACCCGAACCGGACAGCGGCACCTTGTAGACGACAGTCTCGACCGCAGTACCGGCGGTGAGGGCGGACCGGGTCACCTTCTGCAGGCGACCGATGCCCGGGTCGTTGGCGACCGTGGCGTAGCTGAGCTGCCACGGCTCTTCACCGACCGGCTTGACCGTAGAAAGGACGCCATCGGCGTGGTAGTCGTAGGTCTCCTTGGCAGTGGTCGAGATCCGCGGGTCCCAGGTCGCCCGCAGCCGACCAGCGGTGTCGTAGCTGTAGGAAGCCATCGGAACAGTCCGCATGGCCGGCGTGGTGAGGTCGGGATCCCAAGCGGTGAAGGAGATCTCCTTGACCCGTCCGGCGTAGTCACCCGGCGTCGAGGCGGTTGCTGTCGTCGTGGTCGCATAGGTGAAGTTCAAGGCACGGCAGCCACGAGCCAGCGTCGCGCAGCTGACTCCGTCCGGTACCGGAGCCACCACCCGCGTCGGCCGCACCACCTCGGCGCCGCCGACCGTCACCCGCTCCCAGGTGTAGGTCGTGGTCTGGTTGCTGCCCGGCAGAGTAGTGGCCGTGGGGAAGTACTTGCCGGCAGCGGCTCCGGTGACCCGGCCGAAGACGACGATGCTGCCCTGGTCGTCGGTGAGCTTGTAGGTGTCGGTCGTGCCGGCATAGGTCAGCTTCAGCGTCTCCTGGCCGACCTCGGGGTCGAAGTTCACGCCGTCGCGGGCGGTGAAGCCGACGACGTCGCCGTCCGGAGTACCGACCTGGCGCAGCGAACCGTAGACGTCCAGCGACGTGTACGGCGTCTCGGCCTCGTCCACGATCGCGCCGGAGATCCAGCCCGGCCCGAACATGCCGGATGGATCCGTCTTCGCGGACTGCCGGCTGTTGTAGGTGCGGCTGACGGTCAGGTCGCTGCCGTAGGAGTTCACCGACACGTCGGTGTCGGACAGGGTGACGTTGCCGGTCAGCAGGTTGACCTCGCCCGGGCCGATCTCCTCCGCGGCCGCGGTCGCCAGGTTCCGGTCGAAGGTGAGCTTCACCCCGCCCGACGAAGCCGTGGTGCCACCGGTGAAGGTGCCCCGGATCTGCAGCGGCCCGTCGCGCGGGATCGACTGCGCGTCGACCGCGGCCAGGGTCGACTCGATGCTCCAGTTCAGTTTGGGGAACTGGCCACCGCCACTGGTCGGCAGGGGCCACGTGACCGCGCCACCACCGGCAGCCAGTTGCACGTGAGCAGCGGGGATGTTGACCCAGGCATCGGTGTCGCCCCGGCGCCACTGGTAGGTGACCCCGGTGGCGGTGGTCCGGCCGGCGCCGGTGATCGCCGTCTTGGCCGCGCTGATGTCGCCCGCCTTCGGCGTCAGGACAGCGCCGCCACCGACAGCGAACTGGTACGCCGTCAGCGGCGACCGGTTACCCGCACGGTCGCGAGTCCTGACCCACAACGTGTGCGGGCCGTCCTTGGTGGGCGTGATGCTGAGCGTGGTGGTCGCGCCCGGGCTGGCCGCGTTCACCACCTCGTCCGGCGGGTTGGAGTCCACGCCGTACTCGTAGGCGACGGCGTCACCGACCCCCGCGGCTCCGAAGGTGAAGGTGCCGGCCGTACCCGCGCTCCCGGACCACTCGGCCACCGGGTAGGTCGTGGAGGAGACAGTCGGCGCCACCGCCGGGGAGATGGTGTCGACGGTGAACTCGCACCACTGGGACCACGCTCCGGGCGTCGTACCGTCCGTGCCCTGGACGCGCCAGGCGTAGCTGCCGCCTTCGGTGAACGCGCCTTCGGGGATGGAGGTGCCGAGCCAGGAACCGGAGGCACCCGGGCCTTCGGTGGTCGTCGTACTGGTCGCCGCGCCGACGGTCTTCCACTCGAAGTTGGCGTAGACCTGGGCGCTGAGCCCATCGCTGATCTGGGCCCGCAACTGCGGAGTCAGGCTCGAGATGTACGGCCGGGTCGCGCCGGTCGCGCAGACGGTGTCGGGGGCGGTCGCCTGGGCGTTCACCGCGGTCTTGGTCTGGTAGGTGATCGTCACCGACGGCGGGTTCGCCGCGGCCTCGCGGGAGGCGAACCGCTTCCAGCCGTAGTTGTCGGTCTCGTTCTCGGCGCTGATCCCGATGTTGGTCTTGGCCAGGTGGTTCGTCGCCGTGTGCTGGAACGCCGCCGTGACCGGGATCGTCACCCAGCCGTCACCACAGGAGGTCGAGAATCCCTTGGTCTGGGTGGAAGACCCGACCTGCTCGTACTGCGCCGGCCGGTTCGTCCAGCGAGCCGTGTTGGTCACGTCCGCGACCCGGTGCGCCACCCAGCCCTTCGCAGTACAGGAGTAGGAGTGGTGCTCCCACAGGTTCAGCGTGGCCGCCTGGATCTGCTTGTCCCACAGCCATTCCTGGTTGTCGAACCGCAGGTAGGACTTGGCCTTGTTCGCCCCGCTGTCGTACGTGCCGATCTTCAACTCGGTCGCAGCGGACTGGTCCGTGGTGTAAGTGGACTGCACGAACGCGTCGAAGTTCGCCCCCGACGACTGCGACGGGTCGATCGTCACCGGATAGACCGTCTTCGGGTCGCTGAGGAACGCGGCGTCCGGAGTCAGCAGCAACGCGTCCTTGGCCGCGGTCACTCCGATCGAGGCCCGGCGGGTGTGCTCACCGGACGCTTTGTCGACAGTCGAGTCCCACATCATCAGACCCTGGCTGGTCTTCCCGGTGCCAGGCATCCGGATCTGCTTCACCTGCGCGGCAGCAGCGCGGTTCTTCACCAGCAGATGCTGCTGATAGCCCGTGCGGGTCACCTCGACCACCAGATCCACACCAGGCTTGACCTCCCGGTATGTCGCCGTGGTCCCGTTCAACTCCGGTGTGGGCAACGGGCCCGACCATCCCAGCGACTCCTTACCCATCGCCACCAGCCGGTGATCGCCCTTACCCGCAGCACCGGACAACTTCAAACCCAGCGGATGAGCCTTCGGTGCCACCGAACCATCGGGCTGACGGACCAGCGTCACGTCGACGTCCACCCAGTCGCCGGACTGGCCGCGCATCCGCACCGGGCCCGCGGCGACGGTGGCCTCGATCTTCCCGGACGGCAGCGCGCGGTACTCCGTGGTCTCGGTGGTCCGGCCGGCGATCAGCACCGGCTTGCCAGTGGTCTTCGCGGTGATCACCGCGGATGCTTCGTCGGGCCTTTCCAGAGGTAGGTCGGGGACGGCCTGTTCGGCGGTGGAGGTGTCGGTGGCCTCGGCGTCGGGTGGCTGGGCGAGAAGGCCGGCGACCAGCGCCAGGCCCACCGCCGCGCCGATCCAGCGCGCCGATCGGCGGCCGGGATAGACGCTCAGCAAGCGCGATCTCGGATAGGACATGCGGATGTGACCTCTCTGGGAAGCCCGTTCCCGCGCACGTCGCAGCACATCGCCCGGCCTGCGCCGGCGATGTGAGGGGACGGATGTGAGCGGGAACCTCGGGGCGGAAGGGGCGGATTTCCTCGCCACCAGGGTGGAGCTTCCGCGCCTGCCTCAACAGGTAAGAAGTGGACACTTTCCCGTACTGGCCAGCGGTGCTACGTCACACTCTCCGCGGTTCGGACGGACGGGTGTCAGCCGAGCAGGCCGAGGCGCTGGGCGGCGGCGCCGGCTGCGAAACGAGTGGGAGCGTCGACGAACTCCATCACCGTGGCGATGTGCCGCCGGACCGTCCGCACGCTCAGGCTCAGGTTGCGCGCGATCGCCTCGTCCTTGAGACCATGCACCAACAGGGCAAGGACCTCCCGCTCGGTCGCGCCCAACTCCCGCATCACCTGCTGGGCTCGGCGGACCGGGCCAGGCGTGGAGGTGGCCACCGGAGTAGCGGCGGCCCACAGCCGGTCGTAGTACTGGGTCAGCGCGGCGATCATCACCGGCGACCGGACCAGGACGGCACCGCTGTCCCCGGTCGGCACCAGTGCGACCAGCGCGAAGTGGTCGTCGACCACGAGCATCCGGGCGGGCAACGTCGGCACGGTGCGAACCTCGATGCCCGCCTCCACCGCGGCCCGGACTGCCTCGGCACCGCGGGGATCGGCGAGGAACTCCGGCGTGCACAACTCGCGGAACACCATCGAGGCGCACTGGCTCGCCAACGGCGACGGCAGCACCGGCGCGGCCTGATCCGGGTCGTGGACCGCGATCGAGCGGTAGGTGCACTGGACCGTGTGGATCGAGGTCAGCCAGCGTTCGGCGATCTCGTCGCGATCGGTCAGCACCTGCGCCAGGACCGACGGGACCTCGCCGGGTTGCTTGTCGTGCAACTGACGCTGGTGCAACTCGGCGGCCGCGACATACCCCTGGACCAGCCGCTCCTGCTGGCGGGCCAGCTCGTCCTGCACCTGGCTGAGCAGGCCGGTGGTCGCGATCAGCGGATCGATCGGCCGCAACGTCACCGCTGCGTGCGAGCGGTGCAGGTAGGCGAGCTGCCGGGTGACGAGTTCCTCGTCGACCGGATCCAGCTCGGACACCGCGCGCTGGCCCAGGCCGACCAGCTCGAAGTAGGCATCGGCCACCGGACCGGGGAGCAGACCACGGAACAACTTCTCGTGCTCGGACAGCTCCGGCTCCTGGAACCGCTGCCCCAGACTCATGTTCGCAACCACGGCGTCCCCCACCACAGTCAGCCACCGGTCAGTGGCACTCAGTCGTCGGAGTCAGGAAAATACCACTGGACAACGATTTCAGTGAGGATCTTTCAAAAACTGCTCAGATCCCGAACCGCAGGGCGTAGACGAGGGCCCAGTCCTGGTCGTTGGCGAGCGGGTCCGCGAGGTGGGCGGAGCGGTTGTTGACGGCGCTGGGGTAGACGAACGCGCAGGTGGCGGAGCCGTCGGGGTGGAAGTTGACCAGGTTCGCCCGGAGGATCGCGCGGCCTTGGGCGGCGAGGTCGTCGGCCAGGGGCGAGTCCTCGGGCCAGGTCAGGTAAACAGCGGCGTTGAGCACGGACCAGTAGTGCGGGAACACGTCGCCCCACAACCGCAGTACGCCGAACCAGTAGCCGTCCCAGTGCCGGATCGGGATGTGCCGCAGCCGTACGTCGGGTTGGTCCGCCGCGAACGCCATCAGCCAGGGCAACCGCCGGTCGAGCTCGGCTGCCGGAACGGTCTCGGGTGAACTCCGGTGCGCGGCCAAGAGGAGTTCGAGGAGCGGCGCCACCATCGACTGCTCGTAGTTCACCTCGTGCGGCGGGAGGTCATCGCCGTACTCGACGAAGGTCCTGGCGTGCTGGAGCAGGTGATCGCGCATCCGGGCTGCGTCGGCCGGCCGGTCCGCGCGGGTGAGGTGCTCGGCGAGGTCGTTGAGCAAGGGACCGAGGTCGAAGGCGAGGAAGTGGCTGCCACCTCGTTCGTAGTACTGGTCGATGATGCGGGTGGCGCGATCGAGGTCGCCCTGGCCGAGCAGGAAGCGGGCGAACCAGGGGAAGTTGTAGAGCCGGACAGTTGTCGTGTGCAGGCTGTCGTCGACGATGGTGCCGTCGGGCGTGACCAAGTGCTCGACGACGAACTGCTCGTACCCGGCCAAGGCCTCTGTGAGTTCGGCCTGATCACCCCAGCCGCGGTCACGGGCTTGCTGCAGGAGCAGCGCCATGCCGATCCGCTCCCGGCCGTCGGACCAGTCCCGCCACGCTCCCGGTCGTACGGTCAGGCCGGTCTCGTTGTCGTACGGCAAGAACGAGAAGCGCCGACTGTCACTCAGCTCGACCGGGCGCTGCTTGTCCAGGACGAACCGAATGCGCTGCTCGACGATCTCCCGCAGCGGTTGATGGAACAACACGCCGACCCGCGAACTCCGGTACCCGTCCGAGGCCTCGACGTACTGCGTACCGGCTGAGGTGGACGTGACAGTCTCGGGACCGGTGGCGTCCGCAGCCAGGCGGAGTTCGATCGACTCGCCGACCTCGGCCGCGAGAACCTCCGCGTCGATCAACGGGGAGCGGGTGGAATGGAAGGCGGCCAGGTCGTCATGCCAGGCGAGCTGCCAGGTCCATCGATGCGACTGGCCGGGCTCGAGCACGATTTCCGGCTGGCCACCCATCGCGTGCGGAGCCCGGGCGTGGTCCGTGACGTGCAAGTACAGGTGTCCGCGGGCGTTGCTGCCGGTGCCGGCCTCCCGGGACTCCACCGAGTAGGCCCACAGCTCCCCCTCAGTGAGCTGCAGGCCGAGTCCCGGGCCGCTGCCGTCCATCGGAACCGCCCAGACCCAAGCGTCGGCGCCGCCGGTCCAGACGTGGGCGTGCACGGCGCGGTTGAGGCTTTCGCGACTCGAACTGTAGAGGTCGCGCCACGGAGTACTGATCGCGATTGATCCGAGCACCAAGGGCGCGGCCGAGCTGTTGCGCAGTTCGTACGTCTCGGTCCAGCGCTCACCGAACCGGCGACCGACCCGCAGTTCGAGGTCGCCCAACTGGTAGAGCAGGTCGATTCCGGTCTGCCGCCAGCGCTGACTGACCGGCGAGTCGAACCGGTGGCTGCCGCGATCGGTGATCACGAAGCCCTTGCCCCAGTAGTGCGCCGGATCGTGCATCGCGGCCTCGGGCGCACCCGGCGAATTGCCGAGCAGCATCGAGTGCCCGCGCGACGGATGCAGCACCGCCGCCACGGACCCGTCCTCGGCCAGCTCCACCTTCCCGGCCCCGAAAGCGAATGTCTCCCGCATTCGCCCAACTTATCCAGGCCGGGGTGTCGAGAACCCGCCGGCAGCTACGTCCCCGGGGTGAGACCACCTTCGACCCGAGAGGACAGCACCATGAACCGCATGGAGATCGCCGAGATCCTGGCCAAGCCGTACTCGCAGCAGTTGCTGCACGGCGGCATCCCGGCCCGTTTCGCCTACATCGGCGTCGACGGCGACCCGCGGGTGATCCCGATCGGCTTCCACTTCGACGGCGAGCAGCTCCAGCTGTTCACCGTGCCGAGGGCCGCCAAGGTCCGCGCCCTGCGGCAGAACCCCCGCGTCTCGCTCACCATCGACACCGCCGGCTTCCCGCCGAAGGTCCTGCTCGTCCGCGGCACCGCCGACCTCGAACTCGTCGAGGGCGTGCCGGACAACTACCTGCATGCCTCGTCCAACCTCGTCCCCGCCGACCAGTTCGACGAGTGGAAGGCCGGCGTCCAGGCCCTCTACGACCAGATGGTCCGGATCACCATCACCCCGACCTGGGCCAAACTCATCGACTTCGAAACCACCCTCCCCCAGTCCGTCGAGGACATCATCGCCGCCAAACAGCCGGGCTAGAGCTACTGCTGGAGCTGGTTGGCGTGGCGGATGACGTCGACGACGTTGGACATCATGCCGGTGAGGTCGTAGTCCTTGGGGGTGTAGACGGCGGCGACGCCGGCGGCCTGGAGGGCGCGGGCGTCGGCGTCGGGGACGATGCCGCCGACGACGACCGGGACGTCCTCGAGGCCGGCCTCGCGCAGGCCGGCGACGACCTGGGGAACGAGTTCCATGTGCGAGCCGGACAGGATCGACAGGCCGACGCAGTGCACGTCCTCGGCGACCGCGGCCGCGACGATCTGCTCGGGGGTCAGCCGGATCCCCTGGTAGATCACCTCGAACCCGACGTCACGAGCCCGTACCGCGACCTGCTCGGCGCCGTTCGAGTGGCCGTCCAGGCCGGGCTTGCCGACCAGGAACCGCAACCGCCCGCCGAGCTCCTCCGACGTCGACGCCACCTTGACCCGGACGGCAGCGATCGCCTCGCCACCACCGGACACCCCGACCGACCCGGACACCCCGGTCGGCGCGCGGTACTCGCCGAACATCTCCCGCAGTACTCCGGCCCACTCCCCCGTCGTCGCGCCCGCGCGGACGCAGGTGAGCGTGGCCTGCATCAAGTTCTCCGTGCCCTTGGCGGCGTCGCGCAACCTCGCCAGCGCGTCCTCGACCGCCTTGCCGTCCCGCTGGGAACGCCACTCCTGCAGCGACTTCAGCGCGGCGGCCTCGGCCTTCGGGTCCACCGTCTGGATCGCCGTGTCGAGGTCGGCGGTCAGCGGTGACGGCTCGGTGTTCTCGAACTTGTTCACCCCGACCACGATCTGTCCGCCGGACTCGATCCGCTGCCGGCGCTCGGCGTGCGACGCCACCAGCGCCTGCTTGAGATACCCGCTCTCGACCGCGGCGACCGCCCCACCCATCGCCTGGACCCGGTCGATCTCCTCCTGCGCGCCTGCGACGAGTTCGTCCACCTTCGCCTCGATCACGTGCGACCCGTCGAAGATGTCGTCGTACTCGAGCAGGTCCGACTCGTACGCGAGCACCTGCTGCATCCGGAGCGACCACTGCTGGTCCCACGGCCGCGGCAACCCGAGCGCCTCGTTCCACGCGGGCAACTGGACGGCCCGGGCACGCGCGTTCTTGGACAGGGTCACGCCGAGCATCTCGAGCACGATCCGCTGCACGTTGTTCTCGGGCTGCGCCTCGGTCAGACCCAGCGAATTCACCTGTACTCCGTAGCGCAGGCGCCGCGCCTTGGTGTCCGTCACGCCGTACCGGTCGCGGCAGATGTCGTCCCACAGCCGGACGAACGCGCGCATCTTGCAGGTCTCCTCGATGAACCGCACGCCGGCATTCACGAAGAACGAGATCCGCTGCACCACGTCCCCGAACCGGTCGGCCGGGACCTGCCCGCCGTCCCGCACCCGGTCCAGTACTGCGATCGCCGTCGACAGCGCGAACGCCAACTCCTGGACTGGCGTCGCACCGGCCTCCTGCAGGTGGTAGCTGCAGATGTTGATCGGATTCCACTGCGGGACGTTCGAGACCGTGTACGCGATCAGGTCCGTCGACAGCCGCAGCGAAGCGTCCGGCGGGAAGGCGTACGTGCCGCGGGACAGGTACTCCTTGACGATGTCGTTCTGGGTCGTACCGGTCAACTCGTCCGGCAGCGCGCCCTGCTCCTGCGCGGCGACCTGGTAGAGCGCGAGCAACCACATGGCCGTCGCGTTGATCGTCATCGAGGTGTTCATCTGTGCCAGCGGGATCTGGTCGAACAGCGCCCGCACGTCACCCAGATGAGCCACCGGCACACCGACCTTGCCGACCTCACCCTTGGCCAGCGGGTGGTCCGCGTCGTACCCGGTCTGGGTCGGCAGGTCGAAGGCGACCGACAGCCCGGTCTGCCCCTTGGCCAGGTTGCGCCGGAACAGCGCGTTCGACTCCGCGGCCGACGAGTGGCCGGCGTACGTCCGCATCACCCAGGGGCGGTCGATTGCCTTCCCCGCCCCATCGCCACGGTCCTTCTCGGTCGCCATGTACCCGAGAGTAGGACTGTGTGCCCTTGTGAGTCCCCCTCTCGTGACTGGTGTCACCAGCGGCTTAGATCACAGCGCACCTCAGGCGGAGATCGGTAGGGGTGTCCGTTCCACGCGGAGGATCCGGTGCAGCCGGGTGACCGCGAGGATGCGGACGACCGACGGGACCGGGTGCCTGAGGACTAGTTGACGGCCGAGCAGTTGAGTCCGCCGGTGGGTGGCGACGAGCAGGCCGAGGCCGGTGGCGTCCAGCGCGTCGAGCGCCTCCAGATCGACGATGACGTCGCCCTGGGTGGTGTCGATCAGGTCGTTGAGTATTTGACGGACGTCGCCCACCGAGCGGACGTCCAGCAGCCCGGCCAGGCGGACCACGTTCTCCTTGGGTATGACAGCGTTGTGGGTCGGTGCGAGCATGTCCGTGCCCTCCGCTCTTCCGGCGACCCCCGAGCCGGCCGCACTGCAGCGTTGTAGTGGTACAGACTCCCTGGGGACACGGAAGGTTGCCAAGAGTTCGAGACCTTCCATTTCGCGAGACAATGGTGTCCGTGTTCGCGGACCGGTACTTTCTCTTCCCGATCGTCGTGCTGGCGCTCATCGGTGGACTGGTGCTGCTCATGCGCTGGGCGTTCTCCCGCCCGAAAGGCGGCTCGCTGGTACGCCGTACCGACTACCGGCCCGCTGATCCGGGCAGCTTCGGGCTGCTGGTCGCCGTCCACACGGCCCGGAGCCAGGCGGACGCGCAGCGGCTCGTCACGAAGCTGACGGATCAACAGATCCGGGCCACCACCGCCCGGACCACCCAGGGCTGGTCGGTCTGCGTCTGGCCGGTGGACGAACTCTCGGCCCGGGAGATCCTCAAGACTCCCTGATGCCCGAACGCCCCTGATCCGCAAAGTTTCTCCCCCGGTGTCCTCCGGATCCCACTCCCGCGCGTCATGACCCCGGGAGCCATCGGGGTACGAGAAGGGGTCTGGGGACATCGGACAAGAACAGGGTGAGCCGGCCGGCAGCAACGCTGCACCGGGGCCACCGAGCCCCGCCGAACCGGCCGGTGGTGTGAGGAGTTCGATGACGCCCGACCTCGCCCTGGCAACGCTCGCGCTGCCCGGCCGATCCCTCGCGCCCCCGGCAACGGCTGCGGCCGAGCAGGATGGGCGGATTCTGGAGGCGTCGGCGCGCGAGCCGGAGCGGTTCACGCTCATCTTCGACCGGTACTTCCCGCAGGTGCACTCGTACGTCGCCCGCCGGCTCGGCACCGACCTCGCCGACGACCTGGCGTCCGAGACGTTCCTGATCGCCTTCCGGCAGCGAGCCCGGTTCGACAGCCGCAGCGGCGTGGTCCGTGCCTGGCTGTACGGGATCGCCACCAACCTGATCCGCCGGCACCGTCGCGACGAGGTCCGTGCCTGGCGAGCCCTCGCCAGACTCCCTCTGCCGACACCCTCGGCAGGCCACGAGGAACGAGTCGCCCAGCAGGTCACCGCCCAGAGCGCGAGTCGCGAACTGGCCGCGGCGCTGGCGAAGGTGTCCGCCAAGGATCGCGAAGTACTGATGCTGGTCGCGCTCGGCGAGCTCACCTACGACGAGGTCGCGGCAGCACTGGGCATCGCCTACGGGACGGTCTGTTCGCGCTTGTCCCGCGCCCGCCGGGTCGTCCGGGAGCAACTCGGTCACGCCAATCCGACCGCAGAGAACCACGAGGACTGACATGGACGAGTTGCACAAGATCCGCTCGGCCTTTCCCGAGCAGCCGGGTCCGTCGCCGGAGGTGACTTCCCAGGCCCGTCGGCAAGTACAGGCGTTGGCCCGCGCGGCAACGACTGCTCGTCGCCGGGATCGCTGGCACGCGGCAGCCCGGTCCGGCCGGATGGGCATCGCTCTGACCGCGACCGCCGCCTCAGTGGCACTCGCTGCACTGGCCGCGCCACTGTTCCTCGCACCGGGCTCAGGTCCTGACGCAGCGCCGGTCCCGAGCACGGTGAGCCCGACGCCGCGGCTGATGACAGCGAGCCAGGTCCTCCTGGCCACCGCGGTCAAGCAGGAGGTGAACGAGAGGGTCTCCGGTCAGTACTACCGGGTCCGGAGCCTCCAGTTGCGGGCGACGACGCGCGTCGGCTCACCGAAGTACACGATCGAGCGGAGGAACATCACCGAGCGTTGGATGCCGATGCGGCAGGGCGTCGAGTCCTGGTTCGGCTGGGTCGATCTCGGGGCTCGCCCGGCGACGCCTGCCGATGTGGCCAAGTGGAGGGACCAGGGCGCGCCGAGATGGTGGCGGCTCGACTACGAGAAGGACCCTGTGCTGATGGCGTCGGGTCGGCCGACCGTCCACAAGATGACCTTCGACGAGGTGCCGCCCGGCTACTACCTCAGCGGGGAGAAGCCGGTGACCGCCCAGCAGATCCAGGCGCTGCCGACCGATCCGGCGAAGCTCCGAACCGTTCTGGCCAGGGGCACCGAGCCGGGCTCGACGGCCGCGGAGATCGACTACACGGTCTTCAACGCGGCCGGCCGACTGCTGTTCGAGATGCCGTCACCGCCGAAGCTCCGGGGCGCCGCACTGCGCGTCCTGTCCGAACTGCCCGGCACCGAGTTCAGGGAGAACGTCCAGGACGCGCTCGGACGGACCGGCACCCAGATCACGATGTCCTGGCCGAAGGGCACGCCTGGTGCCCGCAAGACCGCCCTGAACGACGGCGGCACCAGCTTCATCATCGACCCGGCCACCGGCCGGCTGCTGAGCTCGGAGTCCATCGGCCCGAAGGCCGGCGCCAGCGTCGTCCTCGAGTCCGGCTGGACCGACGACCGCCCCACCCCGCCTTCCCCGGCAGTTCGCTGAACCAGGCCGCATCCCCCGGCGCGCGGAATTGGGAGGCGAGCCGGGGACCCAGTAGGGACAATTCAGTGCATGCTGCTGGTACCGGGGGATCCGCTCAACCCGCGCAGGGTTGATCCGCACTTCGCCGCGCAGGCCGACGCCGCGCGCGAGCTTGGCATCACCGTGGCCAAGATCGACCACGACGCGCTGGACCGGCCCGACGAGGCGGTGGCGAAGGTGCCGGCCGGTGACGACGCGGTGTATCGCGGCTGGATGATGTCAGCCGAGCAGTACGACGGATTCGCCAAGGCGCTGGACGCGCGGAGAGTCACCTTGCGGACGAGCGCCGAGGACTACCGCACGGCCCACGAACTCCCCGGCTGGTACCAGGCTCTCAGCCCGGCGACTCCCGAGTCCGCCTGGACCGAAGGCCCCGATCTGGCCGCGGTGGTTGAGCTGTTCGACCACCTCGGCGGCGGACCCGCAGTACTGCGGGACTACGTGAAGTCGATGAAGCACTACTGGGACGAAGCTGCCTACATCCCCGACCGAGACGCCGTACTCCGGATCGCCGAGCGCTTCCTGGAGCTGCGCGAGGACGCGTTCACCGGCGGCTTCGTGCTCCGGAAGTTCGAGGAGTTCACCGGCGCCGAGGCACGCACCTGGTGGATCGGCGGCCGGTGCGCCCGGATCACCCCGCATCCCGACACCCCCGACGAGCTGCCGACCGGGCTCGACCTGGTCGAGGTGGAACCCCTCGTCGCCAATCTGGCGCTCCCCTTCGTCACGGTCGACCTCGTACGCCGTACCGACGGGGCCTGGCGGATCGTCGAGCTCGGCGACGGCCAGGTCAGCGACTGGCCGGGCTCAAGGGACCCCGCGGACCTCGTGGCCGCGCTGTTCTGAGCGACCTGGGACAATGGTCGGCGATGACGCTGACCGAGAAACTGCCGGACTCCACTGACGCCGATGCCCTGTACGACGCCTTCGCCACCTGGGTGGGCGAGCAGGGCATCTCGCTGTATCCGGCGCAGGAGGAAGCGCTGATCGAGGTGATGACCGGGTCGAACGTGATCCTGTCCACCCCGACCGGGTCCGGGAAGAGTCTGGTCGCCACCGGCTCGCACTTCGCCGCGCTGGCCAACGGCCGGCGCACCTTCTACACCGCCCCGATCAAGGCGCTGGTGTCGGAGAAGTTCTTCGCGCTCTGCGACATCTTCGGCGCCGACAAGGTCGGCATGCTGACCGGGGACGCCTCGGTCAACGCGGGCGCCCCGATCATCTGCTGTACGGCCGAGGTGCTCGCGAACGTCGCGCTGCGCGAAGGCTCCGCGGCCGACGTCGGCCAGGTGGTGATGGACGAGTTCCACTTCTACTCCGAGCCGGACCGCGGCTGGGCCTGGCAGGTGCCGCTGCTGGAGTTGCCCAACGCGCAGTTCATCCTGATGTCCGCGACTCTCGGCGACGTCGAGCGGTTCAAGATCGACCTGAACCGGCGGACCGGCCGCCCGACCGCGATCGTCTCGTCGGGCGAGCGCCCGGTGCCGCTGATCTACAAGTACGTCACCAGTCCCCTGCACGAGACGCTTCAGGAGCTTCTCGTGACGCACCAGGCTCCCGTGTACGTCGTGCACTTCACCCAGGCCTCGGCGCTGGAGCGTGCGCAGGCGCTGACCAGCATCAACGTCTGCACGAAAGAGGAGAAGGACAAGATCAAGGAGCTGATCGGACACTTCCGGTTCAGCTCCGGCTTCGGCAGGACGCTGCAGCGACTGGTCATGCACGGCATCGGTGTCCACCACGCCGGCATGCTGCCGAAGTACCGGCGGCTGGTCGAACAACTGGCCCAGGCGGGTCTGTTGAAGGTGATCTGCGGCACCGACACGCTGGGCGTCGGCATCAACGTGCCGATCCGCACCGTGGTGCTGACCGCGCTGAGCAAGTACGACGGACGCCGGCAGCGCATCCTCAAGGCGCGTGAGTTCCACCAGATCGCGGGCCGCGCGGGCCGCGCCGGGTACGACACCTCCGGCACGGTCGTCGTCCAGGCGCCCGATCACGTGGTGGAGAACGTCAAGGCGCTCGCGAAGGCCGGCGACGACCCGAAGAAGCAGCGCAGGGTGCAGCGGAAGAAGCCGCCGGAGGGTTTCGTCACCTGGGGCGAGGACACCTTCGACCGGCTGGTCGCGGCCGATCCCGAGCCGCTGCAGTCGCGGATGCGGGTCAGCCACGCGATGCTGCTGAACGTGATCGCCCGGGACGGCGACGCGTTCGCGAGCATGCGGCACCTGCTGCAGGACAACCACGAGGACTCCAAGGCCCAGGTCCGGCTGATCCGGCGCGCGATCCAGATCTACCGCACGCTGCTGACGGCCGGCGTGGTCGAGCGACTGGACGAGCCCGACGAGTTCGGCCGGTCGCTGCGGCTGACCGTCGACCTGCAGAAGGACTTCTCGCTGAACCAGCCGCTGTCCACCTTCGCGCTGGCGGCGCTGGATCTGCTCGACCCCGAGGATCCGGTCTACGCGCTCGACGTGGTGTCGGTGGTCGAGGCGACGCTGGAGGATCCGCGCGCGGTCCTGATGGCGCAGTTGCACCACGCCAAGGGCGAGGCCGTGAGCTCGATGAAGGCCGACGGCATCGAGTACGAGGAGCGGATGGAACTGCTCGACGAGATCAGCTGGCCGAAACCGCTCGAAGAGTTGCTCGAGGCAACCTTCGAGATGTACCGGCAGACGCATCCGTGGATCGCCGAGGCCGGGCTGTCGCCGAAGTCGGTGGTCCGGGACATGTTCGAACGGGCGATGACGTTCGGCGAGTTCGTCCAGTACTACGGCCTGGCGCGCTCCGAGGGCATCATGCTGCGTTACCTCAGCGACGCGTACAAGGCGCTGCGGCAGACCGTTCCGCCGCACAAGGTCACCGAGGATCTGACCGACCTGATCGAGTGGCTCGGCGAGGTGGTCCGGCAGACCGACTCCAGCCTGCTCGACGAGTGGGAGGAGCTGACCAACCCGGCGGCCGAGGAGATCGCCGTACCGGTCCCCCTCGGCCCGCGCCGGATCACCTTGAACAGCAGGGCTTTCCGGGTCCTGGTCCGCAACGCGATGTTCCGCCGGGTGGAGCTCGTCTCACTGCACCGCTGGGCCGAGCTGGGCCAGTTGGACACCGAGTCCGGCTGGGACGCCGGGCGCTGGGCCGAAGCCGGTACGACGTACTACGCCGAGCACTCCACGCTCGGCACTGGCCCGGCAGCGCGTGGCCCGGCCCTGTTCATGGTCGAGGAGCACCCGGGCTACTGGGAGGTCCAGCAGATCATCGACGACCCGGAAGGCAACCACGACTGGCGAATCACCGCCACGATCGACCTCAACGCCTCCGACGACGCCGGCGACCTCGTCCTGGAGATGGTCTCGTTCAAGCCTTTGTAGGCCACTCCACGTCGACCTCGGCAGGCTGGTCGTAGTCCACGCCGGCCACGTCGAAGCCATAGAGACGGCGGACTTCCTCAAAGAACCAGACGGTGTCGGCGACGTCCGCGATGGTCTCCTGGGTCGCGGCATCCCACTGATCCCGTACTGCGGCCTGTACGTCGTCGGCCAACTCCCAGCGATCCAGGCGGATACGGCCGTCCTCATCCAGGTCCAGGGGCTTCTCACCGGTGAGCTGGTCCCACAGCGCGATCGACTGCTGCATCGGGGTTTGCATCCGCTCGCCGAGCACCTTGTGCAGCAGGCTGACGTACAGCCCGATCCCAGGGATCGCCGACGACGCCTGCGTGACCGCGGCGCCGTTCACCGAGGTGCGCGCTGCCACGCCGTCCCGCTTGCTGAGCGTCTGCGCCGTCTGCTCGAGGTGCGCCTTGGCCGCGCCGATCGAGCCCTGCCGATAGATCGGGCCGGTCAACTCCGAGCCGATGTAGGTCAACGCGACCGTGCTGAACCCGTCCTTGAGCAGTTTGCGCTCCTCCAGCGCGTCCACCCAGCGGGTCCAGTCCTCACCGCCCATCACCTGCACGGTCTCGGCCACCTCGTCGTCGGTGGCGACTTCGATCCCGACCTCCTGCACCACGGGCACGCCGTCCTCGTAGGCGAGGCTCTTGGTCCGCGCGGGCTGCCCGATCGCCTTGATCGCCGACTGGTACGTCGTACCGGTGCGCGGGTCGACCCGGCGAGGCGCGGCGACGCTGTAGATCAGGTAGTCCACTCCGCCGAACTTCTCCTGCAGCAGGTCGAGCACGTCCGCCTTCGTCGTGTCGGCGAACGCGTCCGCGTTGACGAAGTGGAAGTCGCTGCCGACGCTTTCGGCGTACGCGGCGGTGGCGGCGGTGCGATACCAGCCGGCGGTGGCGGTCCGGCGTACGGTCGGGGCCTTCTCGAAGGAGACGCCGATGCCGTCGATCCCATAGCGAGCCAGGCCCGCGACGGTCGCCGCCAGCCCGTAGCCCGAACTGGAGCCGATCACGAGCGCGACCGGCCGCTGCTGGAGCTTGCGGGCCTCGATCTGCTCCGTCAGTCCGTTGACCAACTCGGCGCAGCCGACAGGATGCGAGTCGAGGAAGAGGAAACCACGGCCGACGGGCTTGATCAGGCGGTCAGTCATGCGACCGACCCTAAGCCATCCGCTGGTAGGGCAGCCCGGCGTCCTAGTTCCAGTACAGCTCGGCGTCGTCCGGCTCGACGGTCACATCGGCGCCCAGGCGGCGCAGGTTGCCGGCGAAGTCGGTGTAGCCGCGGTGAACGTGGTGAGCGGCCGAGACCAGGGTCTCGCCCTCTGCCGCGAGGCCCGCGATCACCAGCGCGGCTCCCGCCCGGATATCGCTGGCGACCACCGGGGCACCGGACAGCCGCGGCACACCCCGTACGACGGCGTGATGGCCGTCGGTCTGGATGTGCGCGCCGAGCCGGGTGAGCTCCTGGGCGAAGGTGAACCGGCCCTCGAAGAGGTTTTCCGTCACCATCGCGGCGCCGTCACTGACCGCGTTCATCGCGATCACGAACGCCTGCAGGTCGGTCGCGAAGCCCGGGTACGGCAGGGTCACGACGTCCACCGGCTTCGGGCGGTCGTGCATCACGACCCGGAATCCCGGATTCAGCACGGTGATCTCGGCGCCCGCCTTGTGCAGCTTGTCCAGCGGCAGTTCGAGGTGCTCGGCGTGACCGTTGGAGATCGTCACGTCACCCTTGGTGATGGCGGCCGCGAACGCCCAACTGCCGCTGACGATCCGGTCCGGCACGACCACGTGGTCGACCGGCTTCAGCAGCCCGTCGACGCCCGTCACCTCGATCCGCGGCGAGCCGGCGCCGTCGATCTGCGCGCCCATCTCGACCAGCAGCGCGGCGATGTCCTGGATCTCCGGCTCGCGGGCCGCGTTCTCGATCACCGTGGTGCCCTTGGCCAGCACGGCGGCCATCATGATCGTCTCGGTCGCCCCGACGCTGGGGAAGTCCAGCCAGACCTCGGCGCCGTGCAGCCCCTGCGGAGCCTCGGCGATCACGAAACCGTGCTCGATATGGACTTTCGCGCCCATCGACTCCAGGCCCGCGACGTGCATGTTCAGCCCGCGCGAGCCGATATTGTCGCCGCCGGGGAGTGCCACCTCCGCGCGGCCGCAGCGGCCCAGCAGCGGACCGAGCACCGAGATCGAGGCCCGCAGTTTGCGCACCAGTTCGTAGTCGCACTGGTAGCCGATCTCGGCCGGTACGGCGATCGTCGCGGTGCTGGAGTCCGCGTCCACCGTCACTGCGCAACCCAGCGTGTCCAGCAACTGAGCCATGAAGGTGACGTCCAGGATGCTCGGCACCTGCCGCAACGTCGTCGTGCCCTCGGCCAGCAGGGCCGCCGCCATCAGCTTCAGCACGCTGTTCTTCGCGCCCGCCACCTCGACAGCACCCTCGAGCCGTGCCTCACCTGCGATCCGAAACCGTTCCACCCGCTGACTGTAGGACATGACGCCTCATTCTGCGCAGTCGCGAGCAGGTGCACGGCGGAGTGCCTCGGGGTGCTGGAGTGAAGGTTTCGATGCTCTAGCATCGTGACCTTTGCTCCAGTGCCGCGAGGTGCCCGCCGGGTGCCGCGCAGCACGCGCAGAATGAGGCGTCATGTCCTGCATCCGCTCGTGCTCTGGGGGCTTGCGTAGAGTGCCGTGACATGGCTGTGAACTTGACGCGGATCTATACCCGGACCGGCGACGCCGGTGAGACCCGCCTGGGCGACATGAGCAAGACCACCAAGACCGACGCCCGGGTGGTGGCGTACGGCGACGTCGACGAGGCGAACTCCGCGATCGGAGTGGCGATCGCCGCCGGGCACCTGAACAGCGCGCTGGTGGTGCTGCTGACCAGGATCCAGAACGACCTGTTCGACGTCGGAGCGGACCTGTGCAACCCGATCTCCGCGAACCCGGAGTACCCCCCGCTGCGGATCACCCAGGACTACATCGACCGGCTCGAGGGCTGGTGCGACGAGTACAACAACCGCCTGACCAAGCTCCGCTCGTTCATCCTCCCCGGCGGTACGCCGGGGGCCGCGTACCTGAACGTGGCGCGCACAGTCACGCGCCGCGCGGAGCGGCACGGCTGGGTCGCCGTCGAAGCCCACGGCCCGACCGTGAACCTGCTAGCCATCACCTACCTGAACCGCCTGTCCGACCTCCTCTTCATCCTGGGCCGAGTCGCCAACCTCTCCTCCGGCGGCGACGTCCTCTGGGTCCCCGGCGGAGACCGCGACAAGTAGCAGCAGTCAGCCTGGCGGAGCGCTTCGCGACTTGTTGACAGCGGCCGGGGCCGGACGTCTCCTGTGAACAGAGCTTTGTGTGTCTGTAGCTGCCGTCGGGCGGTCTGGACGGCTGCTCCGTAACGAAATCCTCGGGGGTAATCCTCAAGGGGGAGTCGTGAAGCGTTTCGTGGTGGCCGGCGTCGTCTCTGCCGGTCTGGTGGTGCCGCTACTGTCCATACCGGCCGAGGCGGCGCCGGGAGACGTAGCGGTGAGTGACCGCACCTACGTGCGGTACGACGGCGGCACCGACCCGGTGCTGGCCGCCTGCTCGACGAACAACAGGCAGCAGAACGAACCGGCCGCGAGTGTGGCCCCGCACAATCCGGCACTGATGACGTCCGGATCCAACGACTACTGCACGGTCCCGACCGCCGGTGGAACCTGGGCCGGCTTCTACTACTCGGGCAACGGCGGCACCACGTGGACCAACAGCCTGCTGCCCGGGTACCCCGGGGACACCTCCCCCGCCGGCACTGCGTCGCCGCTGCAACGGATCGGTGTCACCAACGCCGGAGATCCGGTGCAGGCCTGGGACAACGACGGACACCTCTACTACGCCGGGATCGGCTTCAACCGTGCCAGGCCGGCCCTCGGCTCGATCTGGGTCGCGCGGTACGGATGGCCGAGCGGCGCCAGTCCGGCGTACCAGTTCACGACGCTGGTCGAGCGCGGTACGCCGAGCCCGATCTTCCTCGGCCTGTTCCACGACAAGATCCAGCTCGAGGTGGACCGCGGCGCGGACAGCCCGTACGCGGGGAACGTCTATGTGTGCTGGGCTCGTTTCACCGCGAGCGGACCGAACAACGGTGTGTTCCTGGCCCGGTCGAGCGACGGTGGTCAGACCTTCCGCAGCCAGAAGGTCTCGGAGTCGGTCCATGGCAGCCAGTTCTGCGACATCGCGGTCACCCGCGACGGTGACGTCTACGTCGCCTGGCGGCAGTTCGACTTCAACCCGGACCAGGGGCAACTGCAGAGCAACGCTGTCGCCTGGGTGAAGTCGGTCAACGGCGGCAAGTCGTTCACCAAGCCGATGGTGGCCAGTGGCTTCATCGGCTGGGACCCGGGCGACCAGACGGTCTCGGCTCCCGCCTACGGCCAGGCGAAGTACAACGCGTGTCTGGTGGGCGACGGAACCCTGGGTGCCTGCGCGAGCCCGGAGCCGCGGGCCTTCGCCCGTGACTGCGGTGACGGTCCGCTCGCCTGCCAGTCCGGTTACGTCTTCCACCGGGCCAACTCGCAGGTCCGCATCACCGCCGATCCGACCGCTTCCGGTGATCCGGACGACGTGTTCATCGTGTACGACGGGACCGTGCCCGGCTCGCAGACGTCCACCGGTACGACGTACGGCACGGTGGCCGAGGGCGTCGGCAGCCAGGCGTCGATCTACTTCCTGCGAACGACCACGGGTGGTGCGACGTGGTCCACGCCGACGCGGATCGACCCGCAGGCGCGCGGACACCAGTACTTCCCTGACATCGTGGCCGAGGCGGGCAGGCTGCACGCCGTCTGGCAGGACAGCCGGTCCGACACCGCGACCGGCCCGGGCGGACGTGATTTCCGGAGCGTGCCGGTCGGGAACCAGGCGGTGCCGACGAATCCGCCGGGCGCGGTCTCGGCCGGCGCCGGGCTCGCGGCGTTCTACGCGGTGTCGGCGAACGGCGGTACGAGTTGGGCCAGTGGCGAGGTGACGACGGTTCGCACGATGCCGCAGTACGAGCAGTTCGGTGACCGGGACGTGCCGTTCTTCGGTGACTACAACTACATCGCCGCCTCGGGCAGCACGGTGTTCATGACCTGGACGGATCACCGAGACGTTGCCCCGGGCACCGATCCGCGCTACCCGGTGGACGGCATGGACGGCTTCGACGTCCTGCAGTGCCGGGCCGCCAACCCGGACGGCACCTTCGGTCCGGACACCTGCCCGAACGCCGGCGGTCTCGACCAGAACATCTACGGCGCGGTCCGCTGACCAACCCCTTGGCGTCCGAAGAATCGTGGGTTACAGGCCACGGTTCTTCGGACGCAACCGCCAGAGCTCGGCGGCGCGCCGGTCAGCGGCGGGTGCGGGCGCGGTACTCCGTGGGTGTCGAGCCGACGAGGCTGCGGAAGCGGCGGGCGAAGTACGTGGGGTCGTCCCATCCCACAGCCGCGCCCACCCGCGCGGCCGGCAGGTCCGTGTGCGCCAGCAGCGTCGCGGCCTGCTCGGCCCGCAGCCGGGCTAGAAATCCCAACGGGCTCAGCCCGGTGTGCCGCCGGAACAGCCTGCTGAGGTAGGCGGGATCCAGGTTCGCCGCCGCCGCTACCTCGTCCAGCCGCCACTGCTCGGCAAGCGCTCCCTCGAACCGGACGATGGTCGCGGCAACCGCCGGATGCACCAACTGCTCAACCGGCTCGGCCCGATCAACCCGCCCATCCGCAAGGATCCCCAGCACCGACACCAACCGCCCCAGCAGCCGCCCACCCGCACGCCGGCCGGCGAGGTCGTGTTCCAGCTTCGCGATCTCGTCGATCGCCTCGTCGGCCGCCTCCGGCTCGACCTGCGTCCTGCCCACGCCATGCGGAGCCCTCGCGACCGGCCCGGTCCACAACAGGTCACGCAGGAGCGGAATCTGTTGCAGAGCGGCCAATTCCGCCCGCAGCCCCGGCGCCGAGATACAGCAGTTGGCGACCACCAACCCCTCACACTCACGAAACGCGTGCCACGCACCCGGCCGCAGTACGACGACCTGCCCATGGCTGACGGCTCGAACGCCTTGGCTCGTCAGGTGCCTGCCGGACCCGGGACCGATCACCGCGATCTCCAGGAAGTCGTGAGCATGCGGCTCGACCTCGGTGTCCAGCCGGTGCACACCACCCCAGACAGGACCACCGAGAAACAACTCGGTCTCGTGCAGGGTTTCCGGCATGTCCGAATCGTACGACTACAGGCCAGAATCGACCTGGCTCGCGATCACCTTCCCAAGCGACCGTTGGAGGCATGAGAGAAGACCTGGTCACCGCCTACCGCGAAGACGGATTCGTCCGAGTCCCCAATGTCCTCACCCCGGCCGAGGTCGAGCGTTTCCGCGCCCGAGCCGCCGGATATCTGGAGAAACACCGCGCCGACCGGCTCCAGCACGACGCCATCTTCAGCCAACTCGTCAACGTCTGGCACCACGACCCCGTACTCCGTGAGCTGACGCTGCACCCCGGCATCGGCAGAATCGCCGAGCAGCTCGCCGGGTTCCCGCTCCGCATCTGGCACGACCAGATGCTCGTCAAGGAGCCCAACAGCAACGCGGCCACCCACTTCCACCAGGACCACCCGTACTGGCCGCACGCCAACGACCGGCTCCCCCTGTCGGCCTGGATCGCCCTGGTCGACGTACCGCCGGAGCGCGGCTGTATGACGTTCCTGCCCGGCACTCAGACCCGGACCGACCTACTCCCCCAGGACCTCAGCGACGAGGAGGACCTCTTCACCATGGCGCCCGAGCTCCGCTGGGCGCCCCGCGTCACGTTGCCTCTCCGCGCAGGCGACTGCACCTTCCACAGCGGCTTCACCGGCCACATGGCCCTGCCCAACACCACCGACCAGGCCCGCTTCGCCCACGTCAACATCTACATGGACGCAGCCACCATCTACAGCGGCCAACGCCACGTAGTCACCGACCCACTCGACCTGACTCCCGGAGCCCCGCTCGACGGCGACCCGTTCCCCCGCCCGTGGGCCGATCACCACGCCGACCATCGAGCCGGCCACTGAGTCGGCCATCGAGTCGGCCGACCGACGCCCACGACCGCACGGCGACCGCTCGGCTCGTGGATCGGGCCGTTCGGCGCAGTGGCCGCACTCAGCCGTTGCGATGATATCTATTCACTATTGACTTGACACCATGACCGCTTTCTCCTGGCGCCGACTGAGCGCAAGCCTTCTGGTGACAACACTGACCACGGCCGGGGTGGTGGCCGCCCGGACGGAGCCGGCCGCACCACCGGCGACCGCACCGCCCGCCGCCTCGCACCTGGTCACGACCTGGGGTGCCGCCGACGACATCGCCGGCGGCACCCTCACCAACGTGACCGTCCGCAACATCGTCCGTACCAGCGTGGGCGGCACGGATCTGCGGATCCGGGTCTCCAACGCCAACGGCGACCAACCCCTCGTCCTCGACTCCGCGTACGTCGGCAAGCACCAGTCCGGCGCTGCCGTCGAGCCCGGCACGAGTCGGCGACTCACGTTCAGCCGGGCGACCACCGTGACCGTGCCACCCGGAGCCGAGGCGATCAGTGATCCGCTCCCCGGCGACGTCCCCGCCCTGCAGGCCCTGACGGTGAGCCTGCACGTGGTCGGTACGACCGGGGCGATCACAGCCCACAACCGGGCCATGCAGCACAGCTACAAGTCGACTTCCGGTGACTATGCCGCCGACGAGTCGGCGACCGCGTTCCAGACCGAGTCCTCCGCGTGGTTCCTGATCGATGCCGTCCTCCTGACCGCTCCGGAGACCGTCGGCACCGTGGCCACCCTCGGCGACTCCATCACCTCCGCGGTGGGCACCACGATCGACACCAACCGCCGTTGGCCGGACATCCTGGCCGAGCGGCTCGGCGAACTGCCCAAGCCGTTGCAGCTCGGCGTCTCCAACGAGGGCATCTCGGGGAACCGGGTGCTCGGCGGCATCGCCAAGGCCGGCAGTGCGGGATCCAGCGCGCTCGCCCGGCTCGACAAGGACGTCCTGACCAAGCCCGGCGTCAAAACCGTTCTGCTGCTCGAAGGAATCAACGACATCTACGCCGGCGCGACCACGGACCAGCTGATCGCGGGCTACCGGCAACTGATCGCCCGGGTGCACGCCTCCGGCCGCTGCATCGTCGGCGGCACCCTGACCCCGGTGGGCGGCTCGTTCGTCTACACCGAGGCCAAGGAGACCGTCCGCCGGGAGGTCAACGAGTTCATCCGCACCAGCGGTGAGTTCGACGGCGTGGCCGACTTCGACGCCGCCACCAGAAATCCTGCCGAGCCCACCCGGATGCTCGCGGCGTACGACGGCGGCGACGGGCTGCACCCCGGCGACGCCGGCAACCTGGCGATGGGGAACGCCGTGAACCTCGACAGCCTGACCTGTTCCGATCGCTGATCGTCTTACCGGGGGTGGTGCCAGCGCGGTTCGGCACCACCCTCACGGGCGAGCAGTTCCAGGTGCGCGCGGGCCATCCGTACGGTCTGCAGGCACAAGCCACCGAAGTCGCCGAGCTCGGTGCCGATCGAGCCGGCCAACTCGCGGACGGTCAGGCTGCGCCGGCGGCGAAGCAGGGCGGCGGTGTGCTCGTGGACCTCGCTCACCCATTCCAGGCTCTGCGCGATCCGCTGCCGGCCTCGGTCCGCGGTCAGGACATCGCCGTGGGAAGGCACCAACGCGTCGAAGTCCAGCTCAAGCAACCGTCGCAGCCCGGTCGTGTACCGCTCGACGTCCGTGTACAGCGGCGCCAGCCAGACCGAGCCGTCCAAGAAGGGCTGACCGCGCCCCTGCACGTCGTCGAAGGCGAACAGCGTCCGCGTGCGCTCATCCAGTACGGCGATGTGACCGGGGCTGTGCCCGCTGGTGGTGATGACGCGCAACGGCCGGTCGGCCACAGGCAGCAGGTCACCGTCGCGCAGCAGGACGTCGACCCGAACCCGCTCGCCGAGCATCTGCAGCAGTTCTTCCCGCTCGCCCGGGTCCAGGTCGAGCGCGGCCGGGTCGGATCCCCACAGCTCCTTCAGCAGCGTCTCGTTGTCCTCCAGCCAGCCGGCCTCGGTCGCCGGTGCCGCGAGCCGTGCCTGGCTGAGTCGCTTGAGGACGGAGTTGCCTCCCATGTGGTCGGGGTGCGCGTGGCTGTTCACCACCAGCGTCAGGTCGGCCAGCCCGAGGCCGAGCTCGGCGAGCTCCGGACCGGTGGTGCTCTCCGGTGTCGAGGAGATGCCCGCGTCGAGCAGAACCAGTTCGTCGCCGGCATCGATCACGTGCAGCCACAGCGGAAGACCACACACGTGGGGGTAGTCCGTCGCCAGCCGGTACACGCCGGTTGCGATCTCGGCAGGCATGGTCACCGCCCTTCGAAGACGCCGGTACGACGTTCCGCGAACGCGGTCCGTCCTTCGACGGCATCCCGTGTCCCCATCGCGACTGCCTGCAGTTCGCGTTCGTACTGGATGGCGGACTCGAGTCCCATCGACAGGGCGGCGCGCAGGTTGGCCTTCGCCGCCTGGGCCGCGATCGGCGGTCGTTCGGCGATCCGGTGCGCCAGGGCGGTGGCCGCCGGCAACAGTTCGGCGGCGGGCAGCACCCGGCTGACCAGGCCGACGCGCAGCGCTTCGACGGCGTCGATCGGATCACCGGTCAGCAGCATCGTGGCCACGTCACTCGCGGACAGACTCGCGGCGAGCAGCGCGGTCACCCCGCCGCCCCCGATCCAGCCCAGCTTGATCTCGGCCGCCGCGAAGCTCGCCCGGTCCGAGGCCAGCCGGATGTCGCAGGACAGCGCCAGCTCCAGGCCACCGCCGAAGGCATATCCGTTGACTGCTGCGATGGCAGGCGTACGCAGCGCACGCAGGGCGTCGCAGTAGTCGCGACGGTTGCGGAACTGCCAGGGCCCGTCGTACCGGTCGAGCTCGCCGATGTCGCTGCCGACCGAGAAGGCCCGGTCGCCCGCGCCGGTGACGACGATCGCCCGCACCTGCGGATCGTCGTCGATCCGTGGGATCAGGTCGAGCAACTGCTCGCTCATGGTCCGGGTGGCCGCGTTCAGCTTGCCCGGGCGGTCCAGCGTCAGTACGCCGACGTGCCCGTCCTGCTCGAACCGGACCAGACCCTCGTCCTCGTTCATCCGACCTCCAGTGCGCCCGACGCCCGAGCGCGGTAGTCCGCTTCGATACCGTCCACCGTGGTCACGGGGTCGGCGTCACCTCGCAAGAACTCGCGGACCCGTTCGGACAGTTCGTCCTGGAACGCGATCCAGCCGTCGAACCGTGGCCGCACGTACGCCGACACCACCGTCTCGCGGGTCGCGGAGTAGTGCCCGTTCCACGCGGCGTCGACCGCGGCCGACGCCCAGACCGCCTCACTCGCGGACTGCCCTCCGACCGATGAGACCAGCTCGAGCTGCGTCGCCGTGTCGAGCAGGGCGCGGACGTAGTTCGTCACGGACAGGACCCGCGCGTAGGCCCGCGGCGTGACCGCCAGGCCGGTACCACCGAGGGTGCTGCCGCCGTGCTGGTCCGAGTCGGCCAGCCGCGGCGCTGCCGCCCAGCCGAGCGGCTGCCGCCCGTCGGTACGGCGTCCGTAGGCGGCGTAGCTGTACACCAGCGGGCAGCAGACCAAGTCATTGCTACAAGCAAGCAGTTCGTGGATCGCGATCGGGTCGAGCGCGGCCGCCTGCTGGTCGCTGCGTCGCCACACCGCCCGCAACAGGTCCAGGGCCCGGGCGGCTCGGTCCCGAACCAGCAGCGTGCCGTCCGACCGGTCGCCGGCCATGGCCAGCAGCGTCAGACCGGCGTGCGGTCCGGCCACGCAGAGCACGGTACCGGCGCGATCAGCCAGGTCGAGCACCTCGGACCAGGTGCCCGGAGGCGGGCCCACCAGCAGATCCGGACGCACCAAGCACGCCTGGGCGGCAGCGTCGAGCGGCACCGCCCAGCCGAGGCCGTGCAACCGGTAGCTGTCCCAGGTCGAGCCGATCGACGCTGACCGCCACCGCGCCAGGTCCCTGGCACCGAAGACGTCCTCGACCGGTAGCACGGCCGCCGCCTCGACTGCCGCGCCGAGGCCCGGGTGGTCGACGATCAGCAGGTCGTAGCGTTCGGCCAGCCCGGCCAGCGGCTCCGACTCGAACCCGGACAGCGGCTGCCGGTCCCATCGCACCCGCACGCCCGGCGCACCACCCGCCGCCTCGAACGCCTCCAGCGGGCCGTACCCGCGAGGGTGGTCCCAGGTCAGGCCGCGGAGCTCAACCGTCACGGCGCACCACCACTCCACGCGCCACCAGTTCGTCGAGGCGACCGTCCTGCAGACCGAGCTCGGTGAGCAGTTCGCCGGTGTGCTCGCCGGTCAGCGGCGCCGGCCTGCGCACCTCGGGTGGTGTCTTGTCGAACCGGTACGGGAAGCCGGGCGTGGTGACCGTTCCCTCGGTCGGATGCCGGTACGTCACGAAGGAACCGTTGTGCCGCACCTGGGGGTCGGCCTGCACATCCGCGTAGCCGTAGACCGGACCGCACCAGACGCCGCGTTCCCGCAGCCTCTCCAGCCAGTACTCCGTCGACTGCTCGCGCAGCGCGGCGGACACCAGCTTCGAGATCTCGTCCCGTTTCACGAACCCGTCCCGCTCCGCGTCCAGGCCCTTCAGCCCGGGTGCCCCGAGAACGTCCGCAAGGACGGACAGGTCGGCGAACGCCAGCGAGAGATGACTGTCGGCGGTCGGGAAGATCCCGTACGGCGCCCGGATGTAGCTGTGGGCGTGCACCTCGGTGGACCTCGTCTGCGGAACGCCGCCGACCGTGTGCACCGACAGCTCCTGCATCTGCAGCGCGATCACCGCGTCCAGCATGTTGACCTGGACGAGTTGGCCCTCGCCGGTGCGCTCGCGGTGGAGCAGAGCGGCCAGCACTCCCTCGAACGCGCTGTACGCCGTCACGGCGTCGGCGAGGAAGTACGGTGCGGCGACGGGTGGTTCGCCTGGCCGGCCGGTGCTGAACAAGGCCCCACTCATCGCCTGCACGAGGAGATCCTGGCCCGGCCAGTCGGCGTACGGGCCGGTCTCGCCGTAGCCGGACACGGAGACGTACACCAGGTCCGGCCGGAGCTTCCTCAGCGTCTCGTAGTCGACACCAAGCCGCGCGGCGACGCCGGGCCGGTAGTTCTGCAGGAACACGTCGGCGGTCCGCACCAGCTCGTAGAGCAGCTCGCGGCCCTCTTCGCTCTTGAGGTTCACGGCAAGGCTGCGCTTGTTGCGGTTCAGCGACAGGAACGACGCGTTCACCTCGTTCCCGGTCGCACCACCGGCAGCGGTGTGCCGCTGCCACTCGCCCGTCGTCGGCTCGACCTTCACCACGTCCGCACCGAGGTCGCCGAGCCGCATCGCGGCCAGCGGCCCGGCCATCGCCACCGAGAGGTCGAGCACCCGGTAGCCGTCCAGGACGCCCGCGCTCACTGGGCGGTCCAGCCGGCATCGACGGGCAGCACCGCGCCGGTGACGAAGGAAGCGTCGTCGCTGGCCAGGAAGGCGATCGCGGCGGCGACCTCCTCCGGGCGCCCGATCCGGCCGAGGGCGTGATGCCGGTCGACCATGGCCTGCATCGCGGCGGGGTCCTCGCCGCCGCCCACCTTGCCGTTGCGGATCAACGGGGTGTCGATCAGGCCGGGCGCGACACAGTTCGCCCGAACCCCACCGCAGCCGTGGTCGAGGGCCATCGCCCTGGTCAGGTTCTCCACCCCGGCCTTGGCCGCGCAGTACGCCGACCTGTTGCGTTCGCCGACGGTGCCGATCGCCGACGAGATCGTCACGATGGCGCCACCGCCCCGCGCCAGGAATCCCGGCAGCACTGCCCGGCAGGAGTGGTACACACCGGTCAGGTCCACGTCGAGGATCGTCCGCCACTGCTCCGGGGTGGTGCCGGGCACGGTGTCGCAGACGTCGACGCCGGCGGCGCTGACCAGTACGTGCACACCGCCGAACTCGGCGGTCACCGCCCCGACCACCTCCTCAGTGCGGTCGGGGTCGGTGACGTCCAGGTGGTAGCCGCGGCCACCGAGCTCGGTGCCCAGCGCCTCGGCCGCCGCCCCGTCGCGATCACAGGCGACGACGGTGCCGCCCTCCGCGGTGATCCGGCGGGCGGTGGCCGCGCCGATCCCGGAGGCGGCCCCCGTGATCAGCGCGATCTTTCCGGTGAATCTTTCGGTGTCCATGAACCTCAGGGCTTCTCGTAGGGGAAGGACGGCAGTACGCCGATCTGGTCGTACTGCATCCGGGAGTCGTCGAATCCGGACTCCCAGCTGACGTTGTCGAAGGTGTCGCAGACGATCGCGGACGGACCGTGGTACGGGTCGCTCTCGGTGTTGGTGACCTTGACGTCGGAGAACGCGAACCCGCAGCCGCCGAAGTCCATGTGCACGCCGTACGGCTTGTGGTCCGGCATCGACGGGTCGGCGTTCGCATCGTCGACGATCAGCTGCGAGACCTTCGCGTCCGGGGTGTACGGCGCTTCGTTGCGGACGCCGTAGGCGTAGAAGGGCCCGGTGTCGCCGCTGTCCTTGGCCAGGTGGGACAGCCGGACGTGGTGGACCTGGTTGCCGCCGGTGTAGTTGTCCGGGTTCGGGATCTCCGGGCGCGACTCGATGCTGATGCCGTACCGGGCGCCGTGCTCGACGACGGTGTGGCTGATCTCGTTGCGGCCGCTGTTCATGATCTCGACGCCGGCCGAGTCGCCGGCCACCAGTTCGCCGACATGGTGGATGTAGTTGTTGGTGAACGTGTTGTCGTGGGCCAGGTCGCCCTCGCCGGGCCAGCCGCCCTCGACCTTGATGCCGTCGTTGCCCAGATGCTCGAGCAGGCTGTCCGAGACGGTCGTGCGCTCGTTGGCGAAGAGCAGGTGGATCGCGGTGAAGCCGGTCTGCGCGACATGCAGGCGGGTGAGCCGGACGCCGCGGGTGTTGGTCAGGCTGATGGCACCCCAGCGGTTGCGGGGCAGCTCGATCTGCGTGTCGTACTTCGGGTACTTGTGCTTGATCCCGGAGTCGCCGGTGCCGTTCCAGCCGTAGCGGTACCAGTCCATGAAGTCGGTGTGCTGGACGGCCAGGCCGTCCAGGGTGAGGTTCTCCAGCCGCCGGCCGGCCGAGGCACCTGCCAGCGAGAAGACCTCGGTGGTCGTCGGGCGCAGCACCTCGACGCCGTCCATCGTGCCGCCGGCCGGCTTGTAGTACAGCTGCTTGGCCGGGAGGTCCAGGTAGTACTCGCCCGCCTGGTCGAGCAGGCTGAGCGAGTTCTGGACGAAGTAGCGCGAACCGCCGCCGGAGTTCACCATCGAGTAGCGGGTGGGGTAGATCAGGGTGGACCGGCGCTTGGTGAAGTTGATGTCGAACAACGGCACGGTGTCGGTGAACCAGGACCACGACCCACCGGACCAGACCACGACCTGCGCGGGCCAGGAACTCCCCAGTCGCAGGTCCCAGGCCGGGTCCCAATCGCCCTCGGCGAAGCCGATCTGGTCCCGGACCGCCTCCTTGGACGGGTCGATCAGGGTGGAGCGGAGGTACGGCGCCCACTCCTCGGCGGACCGCCGGTTCGGGTAGCGCGCGGTGGTGGCGCGGCTACCGTCGACGTACAGGGTGTGGAACGCCTGGGACACGTCGACCGGGGCGCGGAAGATGCCGTCCTTGTACGGCTGCCAGCCGGTGACCTGTTCGGCGCCCTCGAACACGGCCTTGCCGGGGCCGTCGGCGCTGCGATAGACGACCTGGTGCCCGTTGGACCCGGAGTCACGGTCGTCGAAGCTGATCTTCTTCTCGACCCGGTAGGTGCCGGCCTTGAGGTTGACCACCAGGTCGCAGTTCAGGTGCTGGTTGAGGCGGCGGGCGCGGATCGTGTCGCGGGCATGCTCCACGGTGCGCCAGGGCTTGGTCCGGGAGCCGATGGCCGAGTCGTCGCCGTCGGGCGCGACCCAGAACGCCGGACAGCCGGCCGGATCGACGGCGGCCGCGTCGGCACCGGCACCGGACGTCGGGGCGGCGCCGAGCGCCGACCCGCCGCCGAGGACGAGTGCGGGCAGGACGAGTCCGACGGCGACGCCCAGGACCAGACCTGGACCCGCGCCGAGCCTGCGATTGCTGCGGTGAGGTGACATCGGGGGGTTCCTCCTTGTTCGCGGGGGCGGTACGCGACCCGTGGGTAAACCTTTGCCCGCAGGTCCGGAAGAAGGCGCGACCGGTCGGTGCAGGGGCCGACCGGTCGCGCCGGGTACGAGGTGGCGCGGTCTCAGCTCAGGATCAGCTGACGGGGACGTCGTACGGGAAGGTCGGCAGCACGCCGATCTTGTCGTACTCCATCTTCGAGGCGTCGAAGCCGGCTTCCCAGTCGCCGTTCGTGACCTGGTTGCACTGGTACGACTGGTACTTCTGGTCGGTCACCTTGCCGACCTGGATGTTGACGAAGCTGAAGCCGCAACCGCCGGCGTCCATGTGCACGCCGCGGGTGCCGCTGTCCGGCATCGAGGCGTCCGGCATCACGTCGCCGATCACCATCTGCTCGACCGTGTTCTTGATCGGGTGCGGCTCCTGGTTGGCGACGCCGTAGGTGTAGAAGGCGCCCATGTCGCCGCTGTCCAGGCCGGTCTCCTCCAGCCGGATGTACTTGAACACGTTGCCGTCGGCGTACTGGTCGCCGTCCTTCACCTCGGGCCGCGACTCCAGGCTGATGCCGTACCGGGCGCTGTGCTTCACCACGATGTTGGAGATCAGATTGTTCCCGGTGCTCATCAGCTCGATGCCGGCCGCGTCGCCCGGTACCAGCTCGCCGACGTGGCCGATGTAGTTGTTGGTGATCGTGTGGTGGTTGCTCAGGTCGCCCTCACCCGGCCAGCCACCCTCGACCTTGATGCCGTCGGCACCGATGTTCTCCAGCAGGCTGTCGGAGATCTTCGTGTGGTCGTTGGCGAACTGCAGGTAGATCCCGGTGAACCCGGTGTCGGACAGGTGCAGCCGGGTCAGGTCGATGTTGCTGGTGTTGGTCAGCCGGATCGCGCCGAACCGGTTCCGCGGCATCTCGATCTGCCGGTCGTACTCCGGGTACTTGTGCTCGTTGCCGGAGTCGCCGCTGGACACCCACCCGTTGCGGTACCAGCTGACGAAGTCGGAGTACTGCAGGCCGAGACCGTCGAAGGTCACGTCGTGCAGCCGCTGCTCGGCCGACTCACCGGCCAGGTCCAGGATCGACTTCACCGTCGGGCGCAGCACCTTGACGCCGTCCATCGAACCCGAACGCGGCTTGTAGTAGACCTCGCCGGCCTTCGAGTCCAGGTAGTACTCCCCCGGCTGGTCCAGGAAGCTGAGTGAGTTGTGGAAGAAGTACCGCGACCCGCCGCGGCTGTTGACCATCGCGTAGCGGGTCCAGTGCTTCAGCGTCGTCTGGGTCTTCTTGAAGTTGGTGTCCAGCAGCGGGATGGTGTCGGTGAACCAGCTCCACGACCCGCCTGACCAGATCGTCACCGACGCCTGGCTCAGGTCCCAGCTGGGATCCCAGTCACCGGGCTTGCCCCACATCCAGTTGCGCACGTCCATCTTGTCCTCTTCGTAGAGGATCGAGGTCAGGTACGGCGACCAGGTGTCCTCGGTACCGCGGTTCGGGTACCGGGCGTTGGTGGCTCGCGTGCCGTCCTCGAACAGCGTGTAGAACGGCTTCGAGGCGTCCACCTTCGCCTTGAAGATGCCGTCCTTGTACGGCTGCCAACCGGTGATCTCCTCGGCACCGGACAGGGTCGCCTTACCCGGGCCGTCCACGCTGCGGTAGATGATCCGGTGACCGTTCACGCCGGAGTCGCGCTGGTCCAGCTCGATGGTGGTGGGGACCGGGTAGGTACCGGCCTTCAGGTTCACGGTGATGTCGCACCGCATCCGGGGGCCGGTGTTCAGACCCCGGTCACGGATCTCGTCGCGGGCCCGGGTGACCGTCTTCCACGGCTCCTTCTCGGTCCCCTTCGCGGCATCGTTGCCGGTCGGGGACACAAAGAAGTTGTCACAGTCGGCCGCACCGGCGGACTGTGTTCCCAGGTTGATGCCTGCCGCGGTCACCAGGACGGCGGCCAGCAGGCCGGCACCGAACGTGGTCCGTCTGCTTGTCCACTTGCGTTTCATGGGCGGGGGGTCCTCTCAAAGGGGGGTGATGCCTCAGTCGGCGGCCGCGACGTGGTTCGTCTTGCCGTCGCGCCAGCGCTCGTACTCCAGGCGGGTCTTCTCGTTCAGGGGGTAGTAGTCACGCAGCGGTGCGCCTTCGTCGATCCGGCGCCGGCTGAACTTCTCCCAGGCGTCGTGCTCGGCCGCGGCCTGCACCACCGCCTCGGCGCGCTGCCGCGGTACGACGACAGCTCCGTCGTCGTCGGCCACCACCAGGTCTCCGGGCAGGGTCAGCACGCCGCCCACCGCGACCGGCACGTTGTACGCCCACGGGAACAGCTCGGACTGGGACGCGTAGTGCGGGGTGGCTCCGGTCGACCAGATCGGTACGTCGAGCTCGGCGACCCGCGGTACGTCACGGATCCGGCCGTCCACCACGATGCCGGCACCGCCGCGGAGCTTGAAGTAGCGGACCAGCATGTCGCCGAAGCAGCCGGTGGTGTGGCTGCCGTAGGCCTGGACCACCAGCACGTCGCCCGGCTGGACCTCGTCGAGCACGGCCCACAGCGCCGTACTGCGTTCGATGTACTCCTGGGACTGGCCGTCGGCGATGTCCTCGCGCTGCGGCATGAACTGCAGGGTCAGGGCCCGGCCGACCACCTTCCTGCCGCCGAACATGCTGGTCGGGCCGTCCACGAAGGTCCGGCGGATGCCTTGTCCGTGCAACCGGGCGCAGGCGGTGGCCGACCCGATCTCGGACAGCCGGGACACCAGGCCGGGATCTGCTGCCGGCGGGGCGTCGCCGCGCACCGGCAGGTCCCAGATCGGCACCGCCGGGGCTTGTTCGATACCGCTACTCAAGATCTGTCTCCTCGTACTCGTGGTGTCGGGTTCGGTCAGGTCAGTCGGCGGGCAGGGCCAGGTGGGCCGCCCGGTAGGCGCCGCGGGTCAGCTCCAGCTCGATCCGGATGGTCCGGCCGGGTGGCAGCTCCACCTCGAGCTGGTTGCCGTCGACAACGATCGTCTCGGTGCCGGCCCGCAGCGGCGGCGACGTGTACGCCGGGGCGGGGCCCGGGTGGTCGCCGGTCGCCGTGGTCACGATCGCGCGGTCGATCCGCTCGGTCCCGAAGGAACCGGCCTGGATCACCACCCGCCGGGTCTGCGTCGCGGAGAGATTCACCAGCTGCAGACAGGTACGGTCCGGCTCGACCGTGTCGACCAGCGCGGCGACGTCGGCCGGCAGACCCGGTCGGCCACGTTCGGGATCGAGGTACAGGACTCGCAGCGGCAGGAGGCCGCCGTTGTAGAGCAGTTGCGGCGTTCCCGTCGTCAACTGCAGCAGAGCTTCGGTGGTGACCGGGTTGTGCCGCTGCCAGTGATGGACGTGCATGTCCGCCGGATCGGTCCGGTCGGCCTGCATCAGGTCCATCCGGCGCTGCACCTGGGACAGCGCGACGCCGAGGATCGCCTCGGGGTATTCCGGGTTGTCACCGGCCAGGTAGGCCAGCCAGGGCGCTTCGTGCCCGGCGTCCTCCTTGTTGCGGAAGTCCCGGACGGTGCGCCAATCGTAGCCGCTGCGTTCCCGCAACCGGAGCAGTCGCTCCCGGTCGACCGGCTCGAAGGCCGCCTGCCACAACCAGATCGGCAGCCCCAGTTGCGGCGGCTGATAGTCGAACCAGCCGTCCTCGCCGTACCGGTTCGGGATCAGCAGCGTCGGGGTCGCGGTGTCCTCGCCGAGCTCGGCCTGCCATCGGTCGCGGATGCTCATCTCAGTGTCGTCGACGGAGCCCGTGATGCCGCGCTCGTACAGGTGGTCCAGCAGTTGCCGGGCCAGGTCGAGCCGGCTCGGGTCACCGGTCAGGAGCGCACCGTTCAGCGCCCCGACGCAGGCTGCCGAACCGACGCTGTACACGCCGTGGGGCCAGGCCCAGCCGTAGTTGCCGCCGTGCCAGCGTCCGTCGTGCAGCTCGCCCACCTCGCCGCTGGGCCCGGCGTTGTCAGGCAGGATTCCGCCGTTGTCCCGGGCGCGCTGCTGCCAGGCGTCGAGGTACTCCAGGGTCCAGTCGGAGAACCGCTCATTGTGGTCGTAGAGCCAGGCGTTGGCGGTCAGCGTGGTGGCGGCGAGGTTCACCGCGACGTCCCCGGCACCGAGCCGCCGGACCATCTCCGCGCCCATCAGGTCGGCCTTGGCCGGATCCTCCAGATCGGCCCAGGTCCGGATCCCGGGGACGCCGGCCAGCGGCAGACCGAACGGCCGCATGCTGGCCAGGCCGGCGCCGAAGGAACGCCACTCGTCGTTGATCCCCCAGCGCGGTCCACCGGCCCCGTTGTGCGGGGCGCGGATGGTCCGGGTGGCCTGGTCGTAGTTGCCTGCCGGCGAGCCGGGCAGATAGAGCTCGGCGAACCGGTACGCGCGGTCCCGGAACACCTCGTCACCGGGATCGGCGGCGCACAGCGAGTAGAAGAAGATCATCGACTCGCCGAGATGGAACCAGTCGTAGCCGCGCTCGAACTCGTCGACCAGGAAACCCAGGTCGGTGAGCTGCCGGGTGACGCCCTCCCAGTGCCACTTGGAGACGTCGAGCAGATCGTCCGCGCCGCCGAGCTGGTAGAGCACCGGCCAGTTCACGAACGCCTCGTAGAAGTCGTCCGCGCCGTCCCGGCTCGGCACCTCCCCGGCGTACCGCAGACTGCCGTCGGGCAGGCAGTAGCGCTCGCGGAAGAGCCACCAGCCCTCGTCCATCACGTCGAACAGCCGGCGTTGCATGATCGCCCAGGCGGGTGGGCAGCCGATCGGCGTCCGGGCGACCACCTTCGGTGGAGCCGTGACAGGAGGTGTACCGATCATCGTGGTCATCCCTTCGTCGCTCCTGCGGTCAGGCCGCTGATCACGTGCCGCTGCAGCAGGACGAAGATCACCAGCAGCGGCGCCACCGCCAGCAGCAGCGTCGGGAAGACGACCGTGTAGTCCGTCGAGTACTGGCTCACCGCGGCGTAGACACCGGTGGTCACGGTGTAGAGACCGCTGCCGGGGCCGAGGATGATCTGGGGGTTCACGAAGTCGTTCCACACCGAGAAGGTGTTCAGGATGACCATCGTCACCACGGCCGGCTTCATCAGCGGGAACACGATCGACCAGAAGATCCGGTACTTGCCGGCGCCGTCGACGGCGGCCGCCTCGTCCAGGCTCACCGGCACGGTCATGATGTAGCCGGCGTACAGGAAGATCGAGAACGGCAGGGTCAGCGTCGTCTCGAACAGCACGAACCCCGGCACGGTCCCCATCAGTCCGAGGAACTTCAGCGTGTAGACGACCGGGATGACCAGCACCTGGCTGGGGATGAAGGTCCCGGCCACGAACAGCAGCAGGAGCAGCCGGTACCGGCGTTCGCCGCGACGCGCGATCACGTACGAGACCGGGCCGGCCAGGACGACCGACAAGACGTTCACCGAGACCACGAACAGCACCGTGATCGCGTACCCGCGGACGATGTCGAAGTCGGGGTTCGCCCACGCCTTCTGCAGGTACTGCGTGGTCAGCAGGTCGGGTGACAACGAGAACGGGTGGTTGAGGATGTCCTGCTGGGACTTGAACGCGCTCACCACCAGCAGGTACATCGGCACCAGCATCAGCACGCTGGTCACGATCAGGAACACGATCCGGCCGGCGCCCTTGGCCCGGACCGGGCGGGGGCTGACACTGATGGCCCGGATCCGGGGCATCCGGATGGCACTCATGCCCTCGCCCCCTGATCCTGCCGGGACCGGAGCCGGGCGACGGTGAGCGCCAGCCCGGCCGTGACCAGCATCAAGACGACCGACTGGGCCGATCCGACGCCGAGCGCGTTGTTGTGGAACGAGTCCCACAGGATCAGGTACGCCGCGGTCTGGGTGGAGCCGGCCGGGCCGCCTCCGGTCAGCGACACGACCAGGTCATAGGTCTTCAGCAGGCTCACCAGGGACAGCACCAGGTTGACGGTGACGACCGGCGCCAGGGCCGGCAGCGTGACGTTCAGGAACGTCTGGCGCGGCGAGGCGCCGTCGATCCGCGCTGCTTCCTGCAGGTCGCGGGACACGGTCTGCAGGCCGGCCAGGTAGAGCACCACGTTGACCCCGAAGCCGGCCCAGACCAGCACCCCGATCAGACTGGCCAGGGCCCAGGTCGGGTCCGACAGGAACGGCAGCACCTCGGCGCCGCGCGTGGTCAGGAATCCGTTGACCACGCCGGACGTGCCCAGCACCGCGCTCCACAGGAAGCCGACGACCAGGGCGCTCAGGACGTGCGGGTAGAAGAGGATCACCCGGAAGAACGCGTTCAGCCGGGACGCGCCGTTCACCAGCAGCGCGAAGCCGAGCCCGAGCAGGTTCAGCAGGACTGTTCCGATGCCGGCGATCAGCAGGGTCACCCAGCCGGCCCGGATCGCCTCCGAGTTGGCGGCCAGGTCGGCATAGTTGCGCAGTCCGACCAGCGCGGGGTTCGCGCTGTAGCCGTCCCAGTCGGTCAGGCTCAGGTAGATCGAGAGCCCGACCGGGATCACCAGCATCACGACGAACAGCAGCAGCGCGGGACCGACCATGCCTGCGGTGGTCAGCCGGTCCCGCAGGCGGACGGCTGCCGCGCCGCCACTCATGACTTGGACCCGATCCAGCTGTCGATACCGGTCGCGACGTCCTGCGCCCGCTTGCCGATGTAGAGACTCTGGACGGCCTTGTTCCACTCGGTGTTGAAGCCCTTCGGCAGCGTGTTGGCGCCGTAACCCTCACCCTGCGCCACATGCTTCGGCGCTTGGTCGAGGATGTCCTGCACCTGCTTGCCGAGCGGTGACAACTGGTCGGTGTAGCCCTTGCGGAAGTTGCCGTCCTGGCTCAGCTGGCTCTGGACCGCCTTCTGGTCCGTCACCAGCCACTGGACCAGCTTCACGGACAGATCGCGCTGCTTGGTCGACTTCAGCACCATGTACGGCGCGGCCATGGTGACGCCCTGCGGTCCGGGCGAGGGCTGGCCGGCCTCGGTCGGAGCAGCGAACACCCCGAGGTCGAAGGCGGGCTTGGCCTGCTCGGCGGTCCGGACGAACCAGCTGCCCATGATGTACATCGCGGACTTGCCGGACAGGAAGTTGGTCTGCGCGTTGACGTCGTCCAGGCCGAGCGCGTTCTTGTCGACGTACCCGTTCTTGATCCAGGACTCGTAGCGCTGCAGCAGCGGCAGCATCGTCTTCCCGACGGTCAGCTCCTTGGCCTTGACCTTCTGGTACCAGTCGGGGTGCGCGGACGCGATCGACGGGTCGCTGAGCTGGAGCAGTTGGAGCCCGGTGACGTAGTCGCCGGCGGTCTGCAGCGGCAGGTACCCGGCGGCCTTCAGCTTCTCCATCGCCGCGGTCAGCTCGTCGAGCGTCTTCGGCGGCGCGCTGATGCCGGCCTTGGCGAACGCGGCCTTGTTGTAGAAGACGAGGGACTGCGCCTGCTGACCCACCCCGACCGTGTAGACCTTGCCGTCCACCGCGGCCTCCTGGGCCAGCGGCGTGTCCTTGGTCCACTCCTGGTCTGTCAGGTCGAGCATCTGCGGCGCGAGCGTCTTGTCGGCCATCAGCGTCTCGACCACGTCCGGGGCGTTCCCCGCGGCGAGCAACTGCGGGAGGCTGTCCTTGACCCCCTGCCCGGTCGGGGCCTCGATCTTGACGTCAACGCCCGGGTTGGCCTCCTCGAAGGGCTTGACCAGCTCTTCCCAGTAGCCTTTGGTCAGGTTGGGCGTGATGTTGACCAGCATCCGGACCTCACCGGTGCTCTCACCGGACGAGCCCTCGTCGCTGAAGCCTCCCCCGCAGGCGGCCGCGCCCACCAGGATCGCGGTACCGAGAACGACGCCGAAACCTCGGCGTACTGAACGAGTCATGGATCCTCCCACCAGTCTCCCAACTCCAGGACGAGCTGGGTGTCACTAGCGATGGACGATGCAGGGGATCGCGGATAAGTGTCAATGTTTAAACGGCAAACTCGGACAGTTGAGTCATAAGTCCGCACCATTCCCTCTCGACAGGCCGGCCGCGGAGGGACCACTATGCAGGCATGCCCGATGCCGGACGACCCAAGTCGCCGCTGACCCTGTCGGCGGCCGAGCGTGCTGCCCTCAACCACCTCGCCACCGCAACCACGACGAGCCCGGCCATGCGCCTGCGAGCCCGGATCGTGCTCGTCTGCGCCGAGGGCCGGTCGAACAAGGAGGTCGCCGATGCCCTTGCGGTCACCCCCGGCACCGTCGGCAAGTGGCGTCGCCGGTTCCTGCGGATGGGGATGGCCGGCCTGGACGACGGGATGCGCAGCGGCCGGCCGCGGATGGTCGACAGGGTCCGGCTGGGCACTGTCACGGCAGGATCGATGGCCGGTTCCGGACAGGCCGGACAACCGGCCGACCGGTTGGCGGCTCGGGCCCGGGACGAGAAGCAGGATCGGTTGCCGTCCACCCGGAAGGTCGCCGCGGCGTACGGCGTCTCCCAGTCGACCGTGGCCCGGCGGCGCCGGGAGGAGCGGCTCGGGTACCGCAGCGGCGGCGGCCTGGTCCTTCGTTCCACCCATCCCGCCCCGGCTCAGTCGACCGAGACCGAACTGCTCTCCGAGCGGGTGTACGAGGCGATCCGTGGCTGGATCCTGTCCGGCGAGCTGGCCCCTGGGATGCGCGTCGTCGAGTCCGAGATCGCCCGGGTGCTCGGCACCAGCCAAACCCCCGCCCGCGAGGCGGTCCGCAGGCTCGCCCATGAGGGCCTGGTGACTTACCAGCCGCGACTGGGCAACTTCGTCACCGAGATCTCCCAGGTGGAGGCTCGGGAGGCCCGCGAGGTCCGGGTGCTGCTGGAGGCGGCCGCGGCCCGGCGGGCGACGGGCCGGGTCCCCGAGCAGGAACTCGACCTGCTCCGGACCGAGGTCCGGCAGATGATCGAGGCCGCCGAGCACCACGACATCGGCGCCTTCCGCGAGGCCGACCTGCGCTTCCACCGGCAAGTGCTCGCCACCAGCGGCAACTCGATGCTGCTCCGGGTCTGGCGCACGCTCGAGCCGGCCCTGTGGAGCCTCCAGGTGGTCTCGAACGCCATGTACGCCGGTGACTGGGGGCTGATGGCCCGCCGCCATATGGATCTGGTCACCGCGCTCGCGGGAACCGATCCCGAGGACGCCGCGCGACTGTTCTCGGCCCACGCCCGCGGCGAGAGTTCGATCACCAAACCGGCGGCCAGGCATGGGTGAGCCGCGGCTTCCCCCGCTCGATGCCCACGTCCACGTCTGGGACACCAGCCGCCGGTTGCTGCCCTGGCTGCCGGAAGGCCATCCGCTGCGACGTGACTACTCGCTGACAGATCTGGCGGCGGCCTCCGACGGGCAACTGCCCGAGACCGTGCTGGTGCAGGCCGACGCGGATCCTGCCGAGGTCGTCGACCTGCTCGATCTCGCCGCCGCCACGCCGAGCGTTCTGGGCGTGGTCGGCTGGTTCGACCTCCGCGCCGACGACTTCGCCGCCCGCTTGACCTCCGTTCTCGAGTACGCCGGAACGTCCGGAGCGCGGTTGGTCGGCATCCGCTGTCCGCCGGCTGACCAGACCGACCCGGGAACGCTCGCCGACCCCGCTTTCGTCCGCGGCGTCCGCATCGCCGCGGNCCCGGCCGGGCTCGCAGTGGATCTGCTGCTCCGCCCGGCCGCTCTCATCGGAGCCGCCCGCCTCGCTGCCGCCGTACCGGAGGCGCGGCTCGTGCTCGACCACCTGGGCAACCCGACCAGCGCCGACACCTGCTGGGCGACCGGGATGCGCAGGCTCGCCCACGAGCCCGGCGTTGCCGTCAAGCTGTCCGGCGTCACTGGTGGCCTGTCGACCCAGGACGCGGCCGAGGTGTTCGGCCTTGCGCTCGACCTCTTCGGATCCGGCCGGCTGCTCTTCGGCTCGGACTGGCCGGTCTGCACCCTGCGGACCAGTCGCGCCGAGACGGCTCGCCGTACCACCACTCTGCTTCCGCCCGCCGCGCACAACGACGTGTTTCGCGGCACCGCCCAGCGCATCTACCGGCTGGGCCGCTGATCCTCCCCATCCGCCCGACGACGGGAGAACGACCGCCCATGAACGACTACACAAGACGCCAGGTCCTGCGGACCGCCGGCGCCGCAGCCGGTACCGCCCTGGCCGCCGGCGCCCTGACCGAAACCGCCACCGCCGCCACGGCCGGGACCGCCGCCCCGACCGACAGCACCGGCAGCGACACCAACCCCCTGAAGCTCTGGTACAACCAACCCGGCACCGAGTGGCTCCAGGCCCTTGCCATCGGCAACGGCCGGCTGGGTGCGATGGTGTACGGCGGCACCGCCACCGAGCGGCTCCAGCTCAACGAGGACTCGGTCTGGGCCGGCGGCCCGCACCAGTACGACGACCCGGCCGGCCGCGAGGTGCTGCCGGAGATCCGCCGGCTGATCGCCGAGGAGAAGTACCTCGACGCCCAGAACCTCGCGGACGAGCACTTCATGGGCCGGCCCACCGAGCAGATGCAGTACCAGCCCGTCGGAGACCTCGAACTCACCTTTCCCGGGATCAGCGCGACCGGCGTCTCGGCGTACCGGCGCGAGCTGGACCTGACCACCGCGACCACCTCGGTGAGCTACGTCGCCGACGGGGTTCGCTACACCCGCGAGACCTTCGTCAGCCATCCCGCGCAACTCCTGGTGATGCGGCTGACCGCGGACCGGCCGGGCTCGATCTCGTTCGACGCCACCTTCACCACCCCGCAGCAGGCCATCGTCGCCCGCTTCGACGACACCACCCTGGCCCTGAACGGGATCAGCGGTGAGGCGGAGGGACTGGCCGGCTCGGTGAAGTTCTCCGCCCTGCTCCGGGCGGTCACCGAGGGCGGCACCACAACGGTTGCCAACAGCAAGCTCACGGTGGCCGGGGCCGACGCCGTCACCCTGCTGCTGTCGATCGGGACGAGCTACCGCGACTACCGCGACGTCAGCGACGACCAGGTCGCCAAGGCGACCGCGCCGCTGACGGCGGCGGGCCGTCCGGGCTACGGCCTGCTCCGGAGCGCGCACGTCCAGGACTACCGCCGGCTGTTCGGGCGCCTCGACATCGACCTCGGCAGCTCGGCCGCGATCGGCCTGCCGACCAACGAGCGGATCATCGCCTTCCGTAACGGCGGCGACCCGCAACTGGCCGCGCTGTACTACCAGTTCGGTCGGTACCTGCTCATCTCCAGCTCCCGCAGCCCGGGCCAGCCCGCCAACCTGCAGGGCATCTGGAGCTACAAGATGCTGCCCGAGTGGCAGTCGAAGTTCACCCTGAACATCAACTGCGAGATGAACTACTGGCCGGCCGGCCCGGCCAACCTGGCCGAGTGCTGGGACCCGCTGTTCCAGATGATCGGCGAGCTGGCCGAGTCGGGCGCCCGGACCGCGGAGCTGATGTACGACGCGCCCGGGTGGGTCGCCCACCACAACACCGACGGCTGGCGAGGTACGGCGCCGGTCGACTTCGCGTACTACGGCGTCTGGCCGACCGGCGGCGCCTGGTTGTCGTTGCTGTTCTGGGAACGCTTCGAGTACACCGGCGACGTGGAGATGCTGCGCCGGTACTACCCGGTGCTCCGCGGCTCGGTGGAGTTCTTCCTCGACCAGTTGCAGACCGACGCGGCGACGGGCTATCTGGTGACCAGCCCGTCGCACTCGCCGGAGCTCAAGCACCACGACTACGACAACGTCGGGGTCAGCATCTGCGCCGGGCC
Organism: Kribbella sancticallisti; assembly: GCF_039530625.1. NCBI lineage: Bacteria > Bacillati > Actinomycetota > Actinomycetes > Propionibacteriales > Kribbellaceae > Kribbella > Kribbella sancticallisti. The sequence goes on from NZ_BAAAOS010000001.1 coordinate 54,631, forward strand.
GACGATGGACAGCGAGATCCTGCACGACCTGTTCAAGGTCTTCGGCCAGGCCGCCGGGCTGCTCGGCGAGGACCCGGCGATGGCGCAGCGGGCCGCCGCGGCCAAAGCCAAGCTGCCGCCGATCCAGATCGGGTTCCTCGGCCAGATCCAGGAGTGGCTGATCGACTGGGAGGAGGCTGCCACCGAGACGAGCCGGCACGTGTCGCACCTGTGGGCTGTCTTCCCGAGCGACCAGATCACCCCGCGGCGGACCCCGGAACTGGCCGACGCGGCGCGCAAGTCCCTCGAGCTGCGCGGCCCGGCGGTCACGGCCGGCTGGTCGCTGGCCTGGAAGCTGAACCTGCGGGCCCGGCTGCTGGAGCCGGCCAACGCGTACAAGCACCTCACCCAGCTGATCGCTCCCGGCCGGACGGCGCCGAACATGTTCGACCTGCACCCGCCGTTCCAGATCGACGGGAACTTCGGCGGGGTCTCGGGGATCACCGAGATGATCCTGCAGAGCCACTCCGGCGAAGTGGCGTTGCTGCCCTGCCTGCCGTCGGCCTTCCCCTCCGGACGCGTCCGTGGTCTGCGCGCCCGGGGCGGCTTCGAGATCGAGCTGACCTGGTCCGGGGGCACGTTGTCCGGGGCCAAGATTCGGTCGCTGCTCGGCAGCAAGCTGCGGCTGCGGACCTCCGGCCCGGTCGAGGTCCGGTCCACCGCGGGTCCGGTCACCGTGGCCCGGCCCGAGAACGGCGTGGTCGAGCTGCAGACCACGGCGGGTATCGAGTACCTGATCGCGCCGCGGCGATGATCGTAGCCGACGGCAACAATCTTGATCCGCACCGGAGGAAAGGAGTGGTGCCTGGCCCTCTCGGGCTGGGCACCGCCCCGGTGGCCGGCGCCGAGCCCGGCGACGAAGCGCGCGCCGCGGCCACCCTCGAGGCCGCGATCGAGGCCGGCATCGACTACTTCGACACCGCTCCCCTGTACGGCGCCGGCGCGGCGGAGCGACGCCTCGGCGCGGTCCTCGCCGGGCTGCCGAGGTCGTCGTACCGGGTCTCCACCAAGGCCGGCCGGCGGGTGGTCGACGAGACCGCCCGCCGGGTCGAGTACGACTTCAGCCGGGACGGGATCGCCCGCTCGGTCGAGGACAGCCTGACCCGGCTCGGCCTGGACCGGGTCGACATCGTCCATCTGCACGACCCCGACCAGCACGAGCGGCAGGCCATGGACGAGGCGTACCCGGTGCTCGACGGACTGCGCGCCCAAGGCGTCATCGGCGCGATCGGCATCGGGATGAACAGTGCCGCGATGCCGGCCCGCTTCGTTCGGGAGACCGGGATCGACGTCGTGCTGATCGCCGGCCGCTACACCCTGCTCGACCGGTCGGCCGCCGACGACCTGCTCGTCGCGGCCTCGGATCGCGGCGTCGCCGTGATCGCCGGCGGCGTGTTCAACTCCGGTGTACTGGCCGACCCGGCCGCGCGGCCGACGTACGACTACCGGCCGGCACCGGCGGCGATCCTCGCCCGGGCCGAGCGGATGGCGGCGATCTGCGCCTCGTACGACGTACCGCTGAAGACCGCGGCGATGCGCTTCCCGGCCACCCATCCCGCGGTCGGCAGCGTGCTGGTCGGCTGCTCCACCGCGGCCGAGGTCCGGGAGAACGTCGCGCTGTGGTCGCGGCCGGTGCCGGCCGGGCTGTGGGAGGCCCTGGCTGTCAGCGGCGGCGGCGGGGTGGGCGGGCTGTCGACCTTCTGATGACGAGGTCTATCGGGTCCCGGACCACCTCGGCGACGGGCCGGCGCGGATCCGTTTCCAGCAGCAGTTCCGTTGCCCGGGCGCCGAGTGACCGCAGCGGCATCCGGACCGTCGTCAGCGCGGGCACCAGGTGTTCGGCCAGCGGCAGGTCGTGCACGGCGACCACGGAGATGTCGTCGGGTACGGACAGGCCGCGTTCGCGCACCGCGGTCAGGACACCGATGGCAGAGGCGACGTTCGCGACGAACAACGCGGTCGGCGGCCGGCCCGACGCGAGCAGCGCGGACGCGGCTTCGAACCCGCCGGCCGGGGTGTAGTCGGCCGCCGCCACCAGCGACGCCTCGGGCTCGATTCCCGCCGCCCGCAACGCTTTGCGATAGCCCTCACGCCGTCGTCGGGCGGTGTCCGCGCCAGCCGGTCCGGCGACGTGCGCGATCCGCCGATGCCCGAGGTCCAGCAGATGCCCGACCGCGACCTGGGCCGCCCGGTCGTCGTCGAGCACGACGTGCCGGGTGGTCGAGCGCCCGCGGCGGTTGACCAGCAGCCACGGCACGCCCTGCGCGTCCAGCGTCTGCTGCTCGGCCGGCGAGATCGGCCCGCCCGCGAGCAGCAGGCCGTCGACCCTGCCCTCGCCCAGCGCCTCCAGGTAGTCCTTGGTGCGGTGGCCCGCACCGGCCGACGAGCCAACCATCAGCACATACCCGCGGGCCAGCGCGGCCGTCTCGGCGCCGGTGATGATCTCGGCGTAGACCGGGTTGGCGAAGTCGGGGATGAACAAGCCGACCGCGCCGGTACTGGCGGTACGCAGCGAACGGGCCGCCATGTTGCGCCGGTAGCCGAGTTCCCGGATCGCCAGCAGCACCCGCTCCCGGGTCTCGGGCCGGATGCTGACGGCCTTGTCGTTCACCACCCGGGAGACGATGGCCTTGTCCACCCCGGCCCGCGCGGCGACATCGCTGATCGTCACCCGGCCGCCCCGACCGGTGGCCGCCGGCATCACCGTTCCCGGACCGTGGTCGGGGTCATCCTGCCTCCACCGTTCGTGCCTGACCGTCGTCGATCGAACCGTACAGGGCCTGGACGAGCGCCAGCGTGCCGATGTTGTCCTCGGCGGCGGTCGGTGACGGTGTCCCGTCCGCGATCCAGCCGAGCAACCCCGCCATCGGCCCGCCGAACGCCCACGGGATCCAGCGCCGCGTCACCGGGTACGCCAGCCAGCCGTCGGTCGGCGCCACCCGGCTGAAGACCTCCAGCGTGTCGGGCCGCCCGTGCGGGTAGTCGTAGAGCAGTCCGAGCGTGCCGCGGATCGCGCCCTCGGTCCCGTCGATCCGGAACTCCGCCCGCTGGTCGCCTCCGGTGTTCTCGTGGTTGACGTGCAGCACGGCCCGGGTGTCGCCGTCGTACACGAGGGTGGAGATCGTCCTGGTCTCACCGGTCGCGAGCTGGCCGGACCGGCGGGAGGCGGTGGCGAACACCCGGCGCGGGTCGCCGAGGATGCTGCGGACGGCGTCGAGGTAGTGGATCGAGTGGTACATGATCTCGAGCCGGTCGGAGCGGACCAGCCAGTCCCAGGCGGACCAGTCGGTGCTGATGTCGACCGTGAACGAGGTCGTGGTCGGGGTACCGATCCAGCCGGCCCGGACCATCGCGCGGGCCGCCGCGATGCCCTCGTCCCAGCGCAACTGCTGGTTCACCGCCAGCCGGACCCCCGCCCGCGTCGCGGCGTCGATCAGCTCGCGCGCGGTCACCAGGTCGGGCGCGAACGGCTTCTGGCACAGGACATGCTTGCCCGCGGCAATGACCTGGCGAACCACGTCCGGCTGCGCCCACGGCACCACCGCCACGTCGACCACCTCGACCGACTCGTCGCCCAGCAGTTCCTCGAGCGAGCCGTAGACCCGCCCGATTCCGTGCCGCCCGGCCACCCGTTTCGCCTGCTCCGGCCGGACGTCGTACAGGCCGCGGATGTCGAGCCCGAGCCCGCGGTACGCCGGCAGGTGCGCGACGTCCACGATCGCGCCCGCGCCGACCAGGGCGATCCCGCGCCGGTGTTCCGGTGGTACGTCGATCGCCACCTGGGCGGCGATCGGGGCCAGCAGGTCCAGCATCAGCGGTCCACCTCCGGAATCCGGTAGAACTCCGCCGCCGTGCCCCCCAGCACGGACGCCCGCTCGTCCTGGCTCAACTCGGCCAGGACCCGGCCGGTCTCGGACCAGACCCGCTCATAGTCGTCGGCCAGCGTCGCCACCGGCCAGTCGCCGCCGTACATCAGCCGCTCCGGACCGAAGACGTCGACCGCGTGCTCGACGTACGGGCGGAGGTCGTCCGCGGTCCAGCCGGGCCGGGCCGCCGTGTTGAGGCCCGAAATCTTGGCATACACGTGCGGATGCGCGGCAGCCCGGCCGAGCAGTTCCGCCCACGGCTGCCGGCCGCCGGCCGCGATCGGCGGCTTGGCCAGATGGTCGATCACCAGCCGCAGGTCCGGGTGCCGCTCGGCGATGACCGACACCTGAGCGAGGTGGCGAGGGGACACGGCCACCACGTCGAACGTCAGTCCACTCACCGCCAGGACCTCGAGGCCCACACCGACGTCCTCGCGCAGCAGCCAGTCCTCGTCGGGTTCGTCGTGGATCAGGTGCCGGACGCCGACGAAGCGCGGATCCTTCGCGCGCTCCGCCAGCATCGCGGCGGCCGCGTCCGGATCGGTCAGCGGTACCCAGCCCACGACCGCGGCGACGCGCGGCCAGCGGTCCGCGACCTCGAGCATGAAGTCGGTGTCCTCGGTGGAGTCCAGCGACTGCACGAGCACGGTGCGGTCCACTCCGCAGGCGTCCAGCCGCGACTCCAGCGCGGTCGGGTCGAAGCTGCGACGGATCGGCTCCAGCCCGTCGGCGGCCAGCCAGGGGTAGACGAGTCGGTCGAGGTCCCAGAAGTGCTGGTGGGCGTCGATGATCACGCGTCGTCCTTCCGGTCCGGGAGACGGTGCGGCGGTGGTTGCACCAGCTCGAGGGTGATGTCGTCGGGGTCGAGCAGGTAGCAGCACCAGCCGCCCTGGTTGACGCCCGCCTCGATCCGGTTCGGCGACGAGACGAACCTGACCCCGGCCGCCAGCATTCGGTCGTACTCCGTGCGCAGGTCGCCGACCACGAACGCCAGGTGCGCCGAGCCCGGGTGGTACCGCGCCGGGTCCTGCCGGACGCCCTGCGGTGTGAGGTACTGGACCAGCTCGACATCGTGGCTGCTGATACCCGGCCGGTCGCTGGGCACGGCCAGCTGGGCGACCCGGAGCCGCGCATCCGGGTAGCCGACCAGAGTCCGGGTGTACGGGTTGTCCTGGTCCTGGACATGCACCAGGTCGAGCCCGAGAACGTCGCGGTAGAAGGCGATCGAGCGGTCCAGGTCGCTGACGTGCAGGCCGGTGTGCCAGATCCCGGTGGGCATCGCGCTCACTCCCCCGCCGTCCGGACCGCGGGCCGCCGGGCCGACACCGTGTACATCGCCGCCGCCACGATCAGCACCATGCCCTCGATCAGCCCCTGCCAGTTCGCGCCGAGGTTGAGAATGTTGAAGCCGTTCTTCAGCGTCACCAGGATGAGCGCGCCGGCCAGCGACTTCAGCACGCTGCCGACCCCACCGAACAACGCCGTACCGCCGAGGATGGCGGCGGCGAGCGCGGTGAGTTCGTAGCCGGTCAGCCCGGTCGGGTTGATCGAGCCGATCCGAGCGGCGTACAGCACGCCGACGAAGGCCGCGGCCGTCCCGTTGAGGACGAAGGCGAGCACCTTGTACCGGTTCACCGCGACACCGGACAGCCGGGCGGCCTCGGGGTTGCCGCCGGTCGCGTACAGCCGCCGCCCGACGGTGGTGAACCGCAGGACCCAGGCCGCGACGGCGACGAGAACCAGCAGGTACGTCGTCCGTTGCGTCACCTGCACCGTGAAGATCAGCGCGGGTGACGCCGCGACCAGGACGAGTCCGAGGACGCCGGGGACCAGCACTGCCGGGCTCCGTAGCGCGGCGTCCCTCGGTCCGGCGGCTCGCTGGGACCACAGCCGCCAGCCGGCCAGCAGCAACACCGTGATCCCCGCCACCAGGTAGAGGTTCGGCGTGATCCAGCGGCCGGCGTCGATCCCGCGCAGGGCGCTCGCGCCGTCACCGGCCGGCGGCGTCACGGTCCGGCCGTCGGTGACGATCAGCACCAGACCGCGGACCCCGGTCATCGTGCCGAGCGTGACGATGAACGCGTTAATCCCGACGTACTGCACGACGACGCCGTTGAACAGGCCGACCAGGGCGCCGGTCGCCAGCGCGACGAGGAACGCCGGCCAGAACCCGATCGGCCCGATCAGGCTCAGGCACAACGCGGCGCCGAGGGCCGCGACCGACCCGATCGACAGGTCGAAGTTCCCGCTGATCAGCACGATCGTCGTGGACACCGCGAGGATGCCGAGCAACGCCGTCTGGTCGAGGATGTTCGACACGTTCATCGGATCCAGGTACGGCGCGCGGCCCTGGGCCGCGCTCGCCAGCGCGAGCACGCCGACCAGCGCCACCAGCGCGTACACCACCCCGGCGCGGGAGAGCTTCAGGCTCTCCGGCAACCGCCGCTCAGCCGGCATCGCGCACCGTCCCGGCGGTGAGCCCCTGGGCCAGCATCATCAGTTCCTCCTCCGACATCCGTGCCGCGGCACGCTCGGCGACCAGCCGGCCGCGGCGCACCACCAGCACCCGGGTACAGACCGCCAGCAGCTCCTCGAACTCGCTGGTCACCACCACCACCGCCTTGCCTTCCGCGGCCAGCCGGCGGACCAGGCCGAGCAGGTCCGCCTTCGCGCCGACGTCCACACCGGCCGTCGGCTCGTCCAGCAGCCACACCTTCGCGTCGCCGTACAGCCACTTGGCGAACGCGACCTTCTGCGCGTTCCCGCCGGACAGCTCGGCCGGCGTCGAGTCGATGCCGGCCGCAACGATTCCGAGGTCGCCGACGGCCCGCAGGGCCTGCGCCCGCTCGTCGTCCTCGCGCGGTACGACGCCGCCGCGGGCGGACGCCGCGAGGTACGGCAGGCTGATGTTCTTCCACACCGGCTCGCCGACGTGCAGTCCCTGCCGGACCCGGTCCTCCGGCACGTAGGCGATCCCGGCGTCCACGGCGTCGCGCGGTCCCCGGTCCCGCCGGAACGCGGACCTCCGGTGGCCGGCATGCACCGGCCGGTCACCGACACGGATCGTCCCGGTCGCGGCCTGGTCGTCACCGAACACGGCGGCCAGGATCTCCGACCGGCCCGACCCCAGCAGCCCGGCCAGGCCGACCACCTCACCGGCCCGCACCTCGAACGACACGTCGGTCAACCGGCCCGGTGACGACAGCCCGGCCACCTCGAGCACGACCGGCGCCGTCCGGTCCGGGACCACGGCCGGAACCGACTCCACGGCCCGCAGTTCCCGGCCCGAGACGGACCGGACCAGCGTCTCCTCGTCCAGTTCCGCCGTACCGCGATCCAGGACCACCCGGCCGTCCCGGAGCACGGTGACCTGGCCGGTCAGGTCGAGGATCTCGTCCAGGAAATGCGAGATGTACAAAAACGCGGTGCCCTGGCCGGACAGCCGCCTGACCGCGTCGAAGACGAGCCGCCGCTCCCCCTCCGAGAGCGAGGCGGTCGGTTCGTCCATCACCACCAGTTCGGCCCCGGCCGCGAGCGCCTGCAGGATCGCCACCATCTGCCGCGCCCCGATCGACAGGTCACCGACCAGCACGTCGGCCTCGACCGGGTAGCCGAGCCGCTCGACCAGGTCGGCGAACTCCTCCCGCCGGCCGACCGGAGTACGGCGGAATCCGCCGCGGTCCAGGAAGACGTTCTCGAGCACGCTCAACGTCTCCACCAAGGGGATGTGCTGGTGGATCGTGGCCAGGCCGGCCCGGCGGGCCGCGCCCGGGTCACGCCAGCTCCGGCGGGCGCCCTGCCAGGTCAGCGACCCGGTCGTCGGCGGGTGCACCCCGGCGATCACCTTGATCAGCGTGGATTTGCCGGCCCCGTTCGCACCGACCAGACCGTGGACGGAGCCCGGCGCGACCCGGAGTGAGACCCCCCGCAGGGCCCGGGTGCCGTTCGGGAACGTCTTGGTGACGTCGGTCAACTCCAGCAGCGGCTCGGTCATCGGATCACCACTGCGGGGCGCAGTCCGCCACGTTCGCCTTGGTGATACCGGGCGTGTCGTAGGTGACGAACTCGGCGTCCCGCTTCTTCGCCCCGGTCAACTGGTCGTACATCACCTGCAGGGCCAGCGCGCCCAGGTCCTTCGGCTTGTAGCAGACGGTCCCGTAGATGTCGCCGCTGCTGACGCCCTCGACGCCGAGCTTCGACCCGCCGACGCCGACCACCTTGGCCTTCGATCCCGCGGCCTTGACCGCCTTCGAGCAGCCGACCGCCATGTCGTCGCTCTGGTTGTAGATCAGCGCGACGTCGGGGTGCGCGGCGAGGATGTTCTGACAGGCCGACTGGGCCTTGTCCGGCACCCAGTCACCGGGCTGCCGGGCGACCACCGTGAAGGTGACGCCCTTGTCCTGCGCCGGCGCGAGGAACTCCGCCGACCGGGTCTTCACCTCGGCGAACCCCGCGGTGCCCTCGACGATCGCGACCTTGCCGCCGCTCGGGAGCGCCGCCAGTGCGAGCTCCCCGGCGATCCGGCCTGCCTTGACCTCGGCCTGGGTGACCAGGGCGACGAGCCCCGGGTACACGTCCTCGATCTTGCGGGTGGCCGGGTCGCCGACCTGGGAGGCGACGGCGACGGTCGGGATGCCGGCGGTCTTCAGCTGGTCCGCCAGTCCGGTCGCGACACCGGAGTCGACCGGGAGCAGCAGGACGCCGCTCGGCTTCTGCCCGATCAGGTCCTGGACGTCGTTGGCCTGCTTCTCGGCGGCACCCTGGGCGTCGACCTGGACCAGCTTCACCCCGAGCTCCTCGGCCTTCTCGTCGATCCCGCCGACGATTGCGGCCGGGAACGGGAAGTTCTTGCCCAGGTTCGAGACCCCGATGGTGAGGTTCTTCGCGTCCGGGGCCGCCTCAGCGGCGCTCCCGGCGGAGGTATCGGTCGCCTGGCCGCAGCCGGCCGCGGCCAGCGCGACGACGAGGGCGACCAGGGGAATCCTCTTGGTTGTCATGGCTTCTCCTGCACGAGCTTGGTGAGCTGGGCCGCGATCCGGTCGACGGAAGGCACCAGGGCCTCCGCGAGCGACGGCGCGGCGGGGATCCGGCTGTCCGGCGTACCGATCCGGACGGGCGCGGTGGACAGCGGTACGCCGGACTCGGCGACGCGGGCGAGGACCTCCGCGCCGAAGCCGCCGGTGACGTTCGCTTCGTGGACCACGGCCAGCCGGCCGGTCCGGCCCAGGCTGCCGAGGACCTCGGTCAGGTCGAGGGGGTTGAGCCAGGTCAGCTCGACCACCTCGAGGTCGATGCCGTCGGCCACCAACCGGTCGGCCGCGGCGAGGACTCGAGCGGTGATCGCGCCCCAGGTGACCACGGTCGCGTCCCGGCCCGGCCGCCGGACGGTGGTCCAGCCGGCCGGACGTGGTGGTCCGTCGATCCGGACCTCGGTCTTCTCCCCCGCGTACAACGTGCGGTTCTCGATCACGATCACCGGATCGTCGCTGTACCCGGCCGCCAGCAACGCGTCGTACCCGTCCTGCGCGGTCCACGGCATCACCACCCGCAGACCGGGAACGTGCAGGAACAGCGCCTCCAGCGACTGCGAGTGCTGTGCGCAGGCACCGGGCGCGTTGCCCTGCTGGGTCCGTACGACGATCGGCGCGGGCGCCTCGCCGCGGGACACGTACCGCGCGTTCGCGGCCTGGTTGACGAGCTGGTCGAGGGCGACCAGGGAGAAGTCGGCCCACATGATCTCGACGATCGGCCGGAGACCCATCAGGGCGGCACCGACGGCGCTGCCGAGAATCGCGGCCTCGCTGATCGGGGTGTCGAAGACCCGGTCGCCGAACCGCCGGCGCAGTCCGCGGGTGACGCCGAAGACACCGCCCGGCTTGGCCACGTCCTCGCCGTACACCAGAGTCTCCGGGAGTTCGGTGAGCAGCCGGACCAGGCCTGCGTTGATCGCCTCGCCGTACCTGAGGTTCAGCCCGGCCGGTGCGCCTGTCGTTGCCATGGTAGTTGCCTCAGGCATAGATGTGCTCCTTCGCGGTCGCACCGTCGGCGATCGGGGCGGCCAGCGCGGCCGCCGCGGCCTGCTCGATCTCCTCGCGGGCGCCGTTCTCGCAGTCGTCGAGGTCGGTGTCCGGAACTCCCTCGGCCGCCAGGGCGGCCCGCAGCCGGACGATCGGCTCGGTCTGCTTGGCCCGCTCCACCTCACCGGCTGGGCGGTACTGCTCGGCGTCGCCGATGTAGTGCCCCACCAGGCGTTGCGTCATCAGCTCCAGCAGGGTCGGTCCTTGGCCGGCGCGGGCTCGTTCGAGGGCGCGGCGCGCGGCATCCCGTACGGCGCTGGGGTCGTTGCCGTCGAGGCGCTCACCGGCCATGCCGTACGCCGCCGCGCGCTTGTACAGCTCGGGCTCGGCGACCATGTCGGCGATCGGGGTGAGCTCGGAGTACAGGTTGTTCTCGCAGACGAAGACGACGCCGAGCTTGAACGCCGCGGCGAAGTTGAGCGCCTCGTGCGTCGCCCCCTGGTTGAGCGCGCCGTCACCGAACACCGTCACCGCGATCCGGCCGGAGCCGTCGTGCTTCCCGGCCAGCGCGGCACCGACGGCGATCGGTGCCCCCGCGCCGACGATCGAGTTCTCGCCGTGGAAGCCGTACCGCGGCGCGGTGAAGTACGCCGAACCGCCGCGTCCGCCGTTCAGCCCGGTCGTCCGGCCGGCCAACTCGGCCAGCATCGCGTCGGCCGGGACCCCGCGGGCCAGCGCCCAGCCATGACCGCGGTACGTCGCGAACAGCGCGTCGGCCTCGGTGAGCTCGGTGCAGACGCCGACCGGGCCGGCCTCCTGCCCGATCGCCAGGTGCACCGATCCGGCGATTTCGCCGGACAGCCGGAGATCGCGCACCTTCTCCTCCAGGACGCGGATCCGCCACAGCCCGTGCAGATCGGCCAGGCCCTGCGTCGGGTCCGGCAACCGGTCGTCACTCACCCTGTGCCTCCTCACTTCCCGGCTGCCGCCGGGTCTCGTCGTCCGGCACCCGCCGGGTCTGCCAGTCGGCGACCGCGGCGGCTGCCATCGCCGGCGCCTCGCCGACGTACTCCTCGGCGCTCACCTGCGCGCTGTCCAGTTCGATCTCCCCGCCGCGCGTCAGTTCGGCGATGACGTCACCAAGGTCCCGGCCGCTGTCCCGAGCGGTGATGGCAGCCGCGTACACCAGGTCGTGTGCGCGGTCCCTGCCCAGCACCGGCGCGAGCCGCATCATCAGCGCCTCGCTCATCAGCAGCCCGCCATCGCGGTTCAGGTTCGCCCGCATCACCTCGGGAAACACCCGCAGCGTCGTCGCGGTGCGGCCGGTCAGCAGCAGCGCGGCCGCGGTGTACTCCGCCACCTGCGGCACCGCCAGCCACTCCAACTGCCACTCCCCCGCGCTGCGCTCGTGCCCGGCCTCCATCGCCCGCAGCAAGGTGGCCGCTGCCGCACCGGCCGCTACTCCGAAGCCGACCACTGATTCCGAGCTGACCGGGTTCTGCTTCTGCGGCATGGTCGACGAAGCGCCACGGTGATGACCGTCCTGCTCACGGACTTCGGCGATCTCGGTGCGGGACAGGTCGACCACCTCACGGGCGAACCGCACACATGTCGCCGCCAGCGTCGCGCACACGGCCCCGAACCGCGCCACCCGATGCCGCGAGACGTGCCACGACACGTCCCGGTCCGACAACCCGAGCCGGCCCGCCAGCACCCGGCGTACTTCGGGACTGCCCGGACCCATCGCGGCGTTCGTCCCGCCCGCGCCGTACAACGACACCAGCCGGACCTCGGCCACGACGCGGCGCAGGTCGGCCAGCTCGTCGGTCAGCTCGGCAAGGAAGCCGCCGATCTTGGCGCCGAAAGTCGTCGGCACCGCCTGCTGCGCGTGGGTGCGGGCGGCGATCACCGTCTTCTCGTGCTCGGCCGCGAGCCCGGACAGCGCGTCGCCGAGGATCACGGTCAGCTCGATCAGCCGGGTCCCCGCCGCGCCGAGCTGCAGCGCCAGGCCGGAGTCCATGATGTCCTGCGTGGTCGCGCCGTAGTGGACGCGACCGGCCGGACCCGGGGGCAGTGCCGCGGACAGTTGCCGAGTCAGCGCGAGGATCGGATACCCGACCACGCGGGACGCATCCCACAACTGCTCGGCGTCGATCAGCTCCGGCCGGCAGACCGCGCTGATCGCGTCCGCGTCGGCCTGGCTGATCACCCCCACCTCGGCCTGCGCCTGGGCCAGCTCGGACTCGACCCGCAGCCAGGCCTCGATGGTGGCGCGCTCCGACCAGATGCCGACCATCGCATCGTCGCCGTACAGCGCGGTGAGCAAGCGGAACCCCGTCATCAGTGCATCTCCAGTCCGCCGTCGACGTTGATCGCCTGGCCGGTCACGAACGAGGCCAGGTCGCTGAGCAGGAAGGCCACCACGCCGGCCAGCTCGGCCGGTTCGCCGATCCGGCGCAGCGCGGTGCGCTCGGTGACCGATCGCAGGTACTCCGCGCCGGCGCCGGCACCGAACGCCAGGTCGCGGTCGGCCAGGATCCCGTCCCACATCGGGGTCAGGAAGATTCCGGGACAGACGGCGTTCACCCGGATCGCGGGGCCGAGCGCGAGCGCCGCGGACTTGGTCAGCGACAGCAGGCCCGCCTTGGAAGCGGCGTAGTGCGCGGCGTCCGGACGCCCGGACCGGCCCGCCACCGAGGCGACGTTCACGATCGAGCCGCCGCTCATCACCGCCGCCGCGCTCTGGATGACCTGGAAGACCGAGTTCAGGTTGACGTCGACCACTCGCCGCCACTCCGCGACCGGCAACTCCCGCAGCGGCGCGGTCCGCATCACCCCGACGGCGTTGACCACACCGTCCAACCCGCCCATCCCCTCCGTCGCGGTTGCCGCCAACCCACCGGCGAACCCGTCATCGGAAAGATCCCCCGCCAGCAGCACAGGCCCGGCCTCGGCGCTGGGGAGGGTTTCGGCTGTTGCCTTCAGACCGTCGGCGTCGAGGTCGGCCAGGGCGACGGTGGCGCCGAGACGGACCAGGTGACGAGCGACTGCTTGCCCCAGTCCGCCGGCTGCTCCGGTGATGAGGACACGGCGGCCGGTCAGCGAGAGGGCGGGGTCGTGAGTGGCGGTCACGCGATCTCCGTTCAATCGATTGACCGGCACCATAGTTGTCGAATCCTGTGTCCCGCAAGCCCTGATCCCAGCCCGCGACCCGGTTGCCCGCCGAGGTCTTGTCACCTCCACTCCACCCGTCTATCGTGCAATCGATTGACCAGTGCAAACGTTCGCACTGCACCTGTGGTCGAAGCTCACGGACCCGGTCCGCCACCCGAAAGGTTCACGTGATGCAGCCAGTTCGATGGACGCTGCCCCTGCTCGCCTCCCTGCTCGCCGTCAGTACCGGTTCACTCGCCGCCGCCTCCGGCCCGGCCGTCCCGGCCGACCCCGTCACCACGGCGTGGCGCGACGGCGCGTTGCGAACCGACCCGGCCGGTCTGGTCGCCCGCTCCGACCTGGTCCAGGAGGGCCCGGCCTGGCGCGCCTACCAGGCGATGCCGCTCGGCAACGGGACGCTCGGCGCCGCCGTCTGGGCGGAGAAGGGGTACAGCGCCCAGCTCAACCGGGTCGACACCTTCCCCGAGCTCAAGTCCGCCGGGCGCCTCGTCGTGCCCGGTCTCGACCCGCTGATGCGCGCCGCCGACTACACCGGCCGGCTCGCCCTGTACGACGGCCAGGTGGTCCAGCGCGGCGGCGGCATGTCGGCCCACTCGTACGTCCGCGCCGACGCCGATCAGTTCGTCCTCGAGGTCACCGGCGCCGACCCCGGCAAGGAACAGACCGCCGACCTGAAGCTCTGGGACGGCCGTACTCCGAAGGCGATCGCCACCAAGACCGTCGCCGCACAGACCGTCGCCGCATTGGCCGAGACCTTCCACGACCAGTCGTCCGGCAGTACGACGGGCGCCGTCGCCGCGCTGACCGCCCGCGCCCGCGACGTCTCGGCCGAGGTGGTCGACCCGTTGACCGTCCGGCTCACCTTCCGCCCGAACGCCGACGGCTCGTTCCGCCTCGTCGTCGGCGTCCCGGCGTATACCGGTGGTGACGTCGGCGCGGCCGCGCGGCAGGCCGTCAAAGGCGCCGACGAGCCGCGGCCGGATCAGCGGCACACGGCGTGGTGGCACGCGTTCTGGGCCAAGGCCGCGCCGCTGCGGATCACCTCCGCCGACGGCTCCGGCGAGTACGTCGAGAACCTGCGGACCCTGCAGCTCTACACGATGGCCGCCTCGATGCGGTCCGCCGTACCGAGCACCCACGGGGCGGTGGTCCGGATGTTCTCGTCGGCCAAGGACCAGGCCGACTGGGCGCAGGACTCGTTCTGGCACTTCAACCTGCGCATGCTCGTGTCGGCCAACCTCGGCGCCGGCATCGCGGAGTACAACTCGCCGTACTTCCGCTTCTACCTCGACCGGGCCGCGCTGATGAAGGAGTGGACCCGGACCCACTGGGTCGGCGCGAGGGGCACCTGCGTGCCCGAGTTCCTCCGGTACGACGGAACGGCCGACGGCTGCGACAACACCACCGAGCCGAGCTGGGTGAAGCGGATCCTGAGCACCGGCCCCGAACTGGTCAACAACATCTGGCAGCAGTACCGCCACACCGGCGACCGCGCCCTGCTCGAACGCGCGTACCCGTTGATGCGCGACATCGCCGAGTTCCACCTGTCAGTGCTGAGGCCCGGCGCGGACGGCTACCTGCACCTCGAACACGTGAACGCGCTCGAGGTGCAGTGGGACACCACCGATCCGACGCCCGACCTCGCCGGGATGCGGGTGATCTTCCCGATCGTCGCCGACCTCGCGGACTCCCACGACGATCCCGCGCTGGCGACCCGGCTGCGCGCGGCGGTGACCAAGCTCCCGCCGTTCCGGACCGTCGAACGCGGCGGTGAGCAGGTGCTCGCGTGGTCCGGGACCGACGAGGAAGCGCGGAACACACAGAACCCGGAGCTGGAGGCGCTCTGGCCGTGGGGAGTCTTCGACGAGACCTCAGAGCTGATGCAGGCGACCTACCGGCAGCGCGTCTACCCGCAGGACAAGGACTGGGGCATGGACAGCACCTGGGCCGCTCGGCTCGGACAGGCCGGCGAGGTCAAACGGCTGCTCCTGAAGGGGATCCAGGACTTCCAGATCTTCCCGAACGGCTTCACCGTGCACCGCACCGGGCGGGAGGCGGTCCGGCAACAGAGCTTCTACAACGAGTGGGGCGGCGTCCTCACCACCGGTCTCCAGGAGGCGCTGGTCCAGTCGTACGACGGCGTGCTGCACGTCGCTCCAGCCTGGCCGACTGACTGGGACGTCGCCGGGTCGGTCCAGATCGAAGGTGAACACCGGATCAGCACCGAGGTGAGGAACGGCGTACCGAGCGTGGTCGGGATCCAGGCCGGCAGCAAGGACTCGCTGCGCGTCCGCAACCCGTGGCCGGGTCAGCAGTTCCGGGTCGTCGACCAGCGGACCGGGCAGACCGTGACCGCACCGACGACCGACGACGTCGTCACAGTCGCGGTCGCGCCGAACCACTCGTATGTCGTGGAGCGGGTCGCCGTACCGTTGTCCTCGTTCGCCTTCGCACCGTTGACCGGCGAGCAGGCCGACGCGGTGAAGACCGTCGGCACGCGGATGCTCGGCGTACCGAAGAGCGAGCCGCCGCTGAAGAGCGACCTGGTGACCGTGCGGACCCCGGACAAGCTGCAGAACCTGGTCAAGGCTCAGACCGGTGCGCCGATCTACGTGGACCGCAGCTACACGGTGACGGACCTGCCGTCGCAGCTGGCGGGGCATGCGCTGATCCCGGGGGCGAACAACGACTCGAAGAACACCAGTCCGACGTACCTGACCTTCGACGTGAGCCGCCCGGCGACTGTCTACGTCGCGTTCGACCCGCGCGGTGAGGGGGTGTGGTGGCCGGAGTGGCTGAGCTCGTTCACCCGGACCGGCGAGACGGTCGGCACCACCGATCAGCGGCTGCTGCTGTTCAAGCGGGAGGTGCCGGCCGGACCGGTCCAGCTCGGCGCCAACTCCGGCGTCGAGGACAAGGGCAACTCGACGTACATCACCTTCGTCACCCCGCGCTGAGCGGTCCGAACGTCACCGCGAAGGACTGTGGCCCGGGAGCGAGCACGTACTGCGGCAACGCTCTCGGGCCGCACGACGCACTACCCAGCCCGTTCTGCGCCAGGTCGAGATTGAGGTAGACCCGATCGCGCGCGACCAGGTCACCGCGGTGCCGCGCCCGCTCCAGGTCCTCGGCCGTCCACCGCCGCGCCGTCAACTGGAAGACCGGTGCCCCGTCCACCCGTACTCCGTTGCCCTCGGCATCCGCGAGCTCAGCCCACCGGACGTCGATCCTCGCCCCGTTCTCCTGCGGCACCACGTACGGCGTCTGCAACTCGTCCACGGTCGCCGAGTACCGCCCGACCCGCGAAGCCTGCCTGCTGTCGGCGTACGCCTCCCCGGGCCCCCCACCGAACCAGCGCACCCGGTCGATCAGCGCCGGCAGAGCCATCCGGACTCCGAGCCGCGGCCAGCTTCCGCACACCGGCTTGATGGTCCCACCGGGCCCGTCCCAGCCGCCGTCCGGCTCGACGTCGACGCTCAACCTCAGCGTCTCCCCCGCGGCGGTCCACCGATAAGTCGTCCGCACGCCCAGTCCGAGCCCGTCCGGCGCGACCCGACTGCGAACCACCAGTTCCCGCTCACCGACCTCGACCGCATCAACCCGGTGCTCCAAGCGATCCAGCCCGGCAGCCCGCCACTCACTGACTACATCGTTGTTCCCACCCTGCCCGTTGTCGTTGTCAGTAGGCGCTCGCCAGAGATCCAGCCGGGGTCCTTCCACGGACAGCCCTCCAAGCTCCACCAGCAACCCACTCCGCAAGTCGAAGACACCGGGGCCCAGCCGAATCCGGTCGTGGCCAGCGGCAACTGTTCTCTGACTCGCGTCCGGTACCACGGACGCCGATCGGGGCAGTTCGAACTGTCCCCAGGCGACCTCGTGACCGGCCGCCGCCCAGGGCTCGTCCTTGGCCAGGATCGCTCTCACCGTGAGCCACCGCTCGCCCCCGCCGCCGACGAGGCCGCCAGGGAGCGGGACTTCGGCCGAGGCGCCGGGCTGGATCGTGGGGACCGTCAGCGTTCCCGCGGCGACCTCCTCGCCTTCGACCTCCTCGATCCACGTGAACTCGAGGTGGTCCAAGGTGGCGAAGTCCTGGCGGTTCTCGATCCGGAGAGGATCCGGGCCGGTCACGCGGACTGGTTCGATCACCTTCTTGTACTCGGTCAGGCCTGGCGACGGGGTCCGGTCGGGGAAGAGCAGGCCGTCGACGCAGAAGTTGGAGCCGTGGATCTTCTCGCCGAAGTCGCCGCCGTAGACGTGGTCGGTGGCTCCGGGCAACAACAAGCCGTGGTCGATCCACTCCCAGACGAAGCCACCCTGCAGCCTCGGATACTTCTCGAACACTCGCTGATAGTCCGCCAGACCGCCCGGGCCGTTGCCCATGGCATGCGCGTACTCACACAACACGAACGGCAGCGCCCGCCGCCGCGCTTCCAGTTCCGGATCCTCCGCCGTCTCCGCCGGCACTTCCTCGGTCCGGGAACCGATGCGTTCCAGCTCCTCGAGCGGGGTGTACATCAGGCTGTAGAAGTCGGAGAACTCGTAGCTGCGGTCCCGCTCGTAGAACAGCGGCCGGTCAGGATCGCGGTCCCGCGTCCACGCCGCCAGGTCGCCGAAGTTGCGGCCGCGGTGGCTTTCGTTGCCCAGGGACCAGACGACGATGCTCGGGTGGTTCTTGTCCCGCTCGACCATCCGCTGCATCCGGTCCAGCATCATCGGCGCCCAGGCCGGGTCGTCGGCCGGGTTGCCCTGCCAGTCGGTGTAGATGAAACCGTGGGTCTCCAGGTCGCACTCGTCGATCACCCACAACCCCAGCTCGTCACACAGATCCAGGAACGCCGGGTGCGGCGGGTAGTGCGCGGTGCGGACGGCGTTGATGTTGTGCTGCTTCATCAGCACCAGGTCCTGCCGCATGGTCTCCGTGCTGACCGCGCGACCCCGGTACTCGTCGTGCTCATGCCGGTTCACGCCACGGAAGAGGATCGGCCGGCCGTTGACGGTCAGCAGGCCGTCCTCGAGCTTGATCGTCCGGAAGCCGATCCGCAGCTCGACCGTCTCGCCGGGTGCCACCACGGTCGCCTCGTAGAGCCTGGGGACCTCGGCCGACCACGGCTCGACCGCGGGGATCGCCACCGACTCCCCCGGCGCGAGGTCCAGCCCGAGCTCCGGCACCAGCACGCGCGCGCCGTACGCCGGATCGGTGGTCACGCAGTCGACCCGGAGTTCACCGGCGCCGGTGACATGGTCGAAGCCTGCGTGCACGAAGACATCGTCGATACCGTCGGCCGGATGGCTCCGCAACGTCACGTCGCGGAAGATCCCCGGCAGCCACCACATGTCCTGGTCCTCCAGGTAACTGCCCGAGGACCACTGGTGAACCCGGACGGTCAACAGGTTCCGCCCCGGCCGGAGGTGCGGCCCGGCCTCGAACTCGCTCGGCAGCCGGCTCCCCTTCGACGTGCCCAGCTCCGCACCGTTCAGCCAGACCTTGAAGCAGGAGTCGACGCCTTCGAAGCGCAGTACCGCGCGGCCGGCGGGCCAGTCCGCCGGCAGGTCGAACCAGCGCCGGTGATCGCCGGTCGGATTGGCGGCCGGGGTCCGCGGTGGGTCGATCGGGAACGGGAACGCGGTGTTCGTGTACCGCGGCCGGTCGTACCCCTGCAGCACCCAGTGCCCGGGCACGACCAACTCGTCCCAGTCGTTGTCAGCCGCCGTCGGTGACATCACATCGACCGGCGCCTCCGACGGCCCGGCCGAGAGCTTGAACCGCCAGGAACCGTTGAGACTGATCACCGGCGCGGACGAGCGCAACCAGGCCCGCGGCTCCCGGCGACCCGTACCGGGGACCAGATCCTCGTAGTACATCAGGCTTCCTCTCTCAGGACGCGGACGTCCCGGGCTGCCAGCTGGATCGACTCGCCGGCGGCGACGGGCGCTTGGCGCAGTACGTCGGTCATCGCGCTCGGGGCCGCGACCTCGACCGGTGAGCCGGACCAGTTGTGGACGAACCACAGCCGCCGGCCCATCGGGTTCACCGCTGACAGCGCGGTGACCGACTCCGGAAGATCCCGCCACGGCCCGGCCGCGCCGACGAACCCGGCGATCGCTCTTGCCAGGACGGGATCGGGCACGGTGCCGACGTACGTCACCCGGCCGCGGCCGTACTGCTTGGTGGTGACGATCGGCCGCCGCCGGCCACCCGGATGGTCGTACCAGGCCAGTGCCTCCGCGTCGTCGAGGACGAGGTCGTCGGCCCACCGGGTCGCCTGGCCGCCGGTCCCCACCGTGCCGGACACCGGTAGGGGGTCGAGCAGGTTCTCGAACTCCGGGTAGTGCACGCCGGCCGCCTCTCGCAGCCGCCCGGGCGCCACCTCGGCCCGGGCGCACGCCTCCGGATCGGCGTACCCGGTGCGCGGGCCGACCACCAAGTGACCACCGGCCCGCGCGTACTCCGTGAGCAGGTCGAGCTCGTCGTCGGACCCGACGTAGAAGGCGGGCACGACCAGCACCGGCAAGCTCGCGGCGAGCGCGGCGGGATCGTCGCCGAGGTGCTCGGCCGCGAGAATCCCCGGCCGCAGCCCCGCGTCGACCACGCCGGTGTAGAAGGCGGTCACGATCGTCCGGTACGACGCCGCGTCCGGTCTGCCGCCGGGATGCGCGAGCGGCGGCTGGAACTGCAGGGCCCAATCGCTCGGCGTCGACCAGAGCACCGCCACGTCCACGTCCGGACGAAGTTCGGCGACCTCCCCGCCCACCCGGCCCAGCTCGGCCCCGATCGCGGCGATCTCGCTGTACACCCGGCCCGGCTGCAGCGAGTGCCCCAGGATCCCGCCCCAATAGGTCTCCGCGCCGTGGTGGATCGAGTGCCAGTGCCAGTACTGGATCATCCGCGCGCCCCGGGACACCAGGGCCCAGGCGAGCTGCCGCAGCTGACCGTCGTACGGCGGGTGGTTGAGCTGGGAGCCACCGATCGAGGTCGCATTCGCCTCGGTGACGAGGAACGGCCCCTGGCGGGAGGCGTGAATCCGGTCGGCCGACAGGTACAGCTCGGCGACGCTGCGCCCGAACCAGCCGGGCTCGAACCGCTCCGGTCCCGGTGGCCGCTCCAACCCGTCCTGGACGTGCACATAGACGTTGCCGGACGCAACATCGAGCCGCTCGGTCAGCGGCACGTCCTCGACCGCGGCCCGGCTGTACGCCAGGCACGTGGTGACGAACTGCCCCGGCCGCCGCAACTCGCGGACCAGGTCGGCCTGCCGGCCGATGAAGTCGGTCGTCCGGCTCGCCTGGAATCGCCGCCAGGCCAGGTCGTACGAGGGAGTGCTGTTGCCGTCCGGCCGCCAGAGCTCGGGCCAGTCGCTCAGCCGGTGCGACCAGTACGTGAGGCCCCAGGCCTCGTTGAGCGTGTCCACGTCGCCATAGCGCTCGCGCAACTGAGCCACGAACGCCTGGAAGGTGCTCTCGTTGTGCGGCAGCAGCAGGCCCGGCTCGTTGTCGACCTGGTACCCGATCACTGCCGGATGGTCGCGGTAGTGTTCGACGATCCGGCGAACCACCCGGTCGGCGTGGAAGCCGAAGGCAGGCTGGTGGTAGTCGACCTCCTGGCGCACTCCCCACGGCACCCGCTCACCCGTCCGGCGCTCGGCCGCGATCTCCGGGTGGGCCCGCTGTAACCAGGGCGGCACGGCGTACGTCGGGGTCCCGAGGACGACACTGATCCCGCGTTCGGTGGCGCCGTCGAGCACCGGCCGCAGCCAGTCCAGCTCGAACACCCCGTCGCGCGGTTCCCAGGTCGACCAGACCGACTCGCCCACCCTGATCACGCCGATCCCCGCCGCGGCCATCAGGTCCAGATCGGTGTCGAGCCGGCCGGCCTGCGCGCGGGAGAGATACTCCGGGTAGTACGCCGTCCCCAGCAGAATTCGTGACGGCAGCATGTCCCGAACCTAACCCACAGCGACCCCTCTGGTCATCGGGGTGTCCGCATGCTGGGGTCCAGTGCAAACGTTTGTGAGCAGGGATTCCGGCCCTTCGCAGAATATCGGGCCGCGCTCGGCCGACCGTCAGCCCCGGGTCCGGATCCGGACCCCGCGCCGGGCCGGACCGGTGCTGGCCCGAACCACCAGCTCCGGCGTGAGCAGCTCCGGCCGCGGCCAGTCCTGACCCTCCAGCCGCCCGGCCAGCTGCTTCCAGGCCAGCTCGCCGAGCCGGGCGCGTTCGTTCCGCAAAGAGGTGAGCGGCGGCCGCGAGTATGCCGCGATCGGGATGTCGTCGTACGACGTCACCGACAGCTCGGCCGGGACCTCGACGCCGTTGTCGTGCAACCAGCTGAGCAGCCCGACGCCGACCAGGTCGTTGAAGGTGATGACCGCGGTCGCCCGGCTGCGCAGGACGGTCGGGCCGGCCTCGTAGCCGTGGTGACCGGACCAGCCGCCGTCGATCTCGTCCAGCGTGACGTCCAGCGACCGCGCCGTCCGCCGCAGGGTCCGCCGGCGCTCGGCGTCGGACCAGGACGAGGCCGGGCCGCCGACGTACAGGACCCGGCGGTGATTGAGTCCGGTGAGGTGCTCGAGCAGCAACCGGCTCGCCGCGCGATAGTCGATCGCCACGACGCCCGCGTTCTTCACCGTCCGGTTGATGCAGACGACCGGGACGGGCAGCGCGAGCGCCTTGTCCAGACCGCCGCGGCTGAGCCGCGAGCTGCACAGCACCAGGGCGCCGGAGTGATCGGCAAGCTCCTCGACCAGCCGCAGTTCCTCGGCGGGATCCTCTCCGCTCTCGCCGATCAGCAGCCGGTGACCGTCCGCGCGGGCGGCGGCGCCGAGCCCCTTGAGTACCTCGGAGAAGAACGGGTTGGCCAGGTCGGGCACGGTGACGCCGACGGTCCGGGGGCGGCCGAGCTTGAACTCCTGCGCCCGCCGGTCGGCGCGGTAGCCGAGCTTGTCGGCCACCGCACGGACGTGCGCCACCACCTGCGGGGAGATCAGGTCGGAGCCGTTCAGCGCCCGCGACACGGTCGAGACCGACGTGTTCGCCGCGCGCGCCACGTCGATCAGCCGAACCCGTCCGTGCTCTGCCACTGTGCCCTCTCGCCCGTTCCGGGGCGGGGTGCCGTCACCCCACCCGGGTGTCGCCGATCCGTACGTTCCGGATCTTCACGTCGTCGGCGTACTGTACGACAGCTTCCGCCGCGACGACGTCGAAATGACTGTTCGTCACCGCCACCGACCGGATCGGCATCGTCTCCGCGCCGACGATCCGGTACGCCCGTTCCGCCCGGCCGACCCGGACGTTGTCGAACCGGATGTCGCGGACGTCGGGGAACAGCGTCTGGTCGCCGCCACCCTGATAGCTGAACGTGATCTCCAGCGGACGGTAGGTCCACGCCGCGCAGTCGATGTCGCGTACGTCGATGTTGCGTACGTACCCACCGCGGGTGGAGGTCGACTTCACGCACAGCATCCACTGCATGAACGCCTCGTCGGCGGCCGGATCGGCGGGCATCCGCAGCCGGCGGACGAAGACGTCCTCGATCCCGCCGCTCATCTCACTGCCGATCGCGACCGCCGCGCCGCCGCTGAGGAACGTGCAGTCCTCGATGACGATGCCGCGCGACGGCAGCCCGAGCCGGCGGCCGTCCGCGTCCCGGCCGGACTTGACCGCGATGCAGTCGTCGTGGGTCTCGAAGGTGCAGCCCTGGATCAGCACGTCGGTGCACGACTCGGGGTTGCAGCCGTCACCGTTGGGCCCGAGGTTGTGCACCTGGACGTCCTTCACGGTGACGTTGCCGCACTCCAGCGGATGAATCGTCCACATCGGCGAGTTCCGCACGGTGACGCCCTCGATCAGCACGTTCCGGCAGCGGAACGGCTGGATGAAGCTCGGCCGCAGGTAGTGGCCCTCGCCGAACACCCGCTGCTCGAGCGGAACCTGCTCGTTGTTCATCCGCTCCAGCGCGCCCCAGTCCGCGCGCTGGTTCGGCAGCCCCTTGTGCCAGCCGTACTGGCCGCTGCCGATCAGGTACCACCAGTGCTCGTTGTCCCCGGCGCCGTCGAGGACACCGGAGCCGGTGATCGCGATGTCGGTCTGGTTCTCCGCCCGGATCAGCGAGGAGAAGTTGTAGACCTCGACGCTCTGCCACCGGGTACGGACCACCGGCAGGTAGGCGGCCGGGTCGGTGCTGAACCGCAGCGTGGCGCCCTCCCACAGGTGCAGGTCGACGTAGCTGAGCAGGTGGATCGCCCCGGTCTGCCAGACGCCCGGCGGGATCACGACGTGCCCACCGCCCGCCGCGTTGCACGCCCGGATCGCGCGGGCGATGCCGTCGGTCGCGTTCTCCGGCGTCGCGCCGTACTCGGTGATCGGAAACCACCGGTCCGGGAACCGCGGCGGCCGGATCCGGGACCGGACGGACAGCTCCCGGTCGGACGACGCGGTCGCGGCGGCCGGCCCCAGCAGGTCGGATCCGATGCCTGCTGCAACAACTCCGGTAAGACCGAGGCCGAGGATCCGGCGGCGGCTGGGGTTCATGACGGGAACCTTTCGATGGGTAAACCTTTGCACGCAAGTATCCAAGAGATTTCAGGCCGGTCAACACTTCATCGCGACGAGCCGTTGACACACCTGTCCGGCCGGTGTTCGATCAGGTGCAATCGTTTGCACTCCCGTGCAGTCCGAACGGAGCACAGCTATGAGCGACGAACTCCACCGCGCCCGCCGTCGGCACGACGACGACCGTGCCGCCGGAGACCCGTCCTACGCCCGCCGCAGCTTCCTGCTGGCGGGCGGCGCACTGACCGCCGGTCTGGTCGTCGGCGGCGGCACCGCCCCGGCCGCCGCCGCGACACGAACCACAGCCTTCGGTACCGCACCGGCCTTCGACCCCGCCCGGGCAGAGGCCGCGGCCGACGCCCAGGTGGCGCGGATCCTGCTGCGGATCAAGCCGCCGCGGTTCCCGGACCGCTGGTTCGACATCACCGCGTACGGCGCGGTCGGCGACGACGCGACCGACTCCACGGCCGCGATCCGGGCGGCGATCGAGGCCTGCCACGCCGCCGGCGGCGGTCACGTCCTCGTCCCCGCCGGTGACTTCCGGACCGGCGCGATCCACCTGCTCAGCGGCGTGGACCTGCACCTGGCCGACGGATCGAGGCTGGCGTTCAGCCAGGACCCGGCGGCGTACCTCCCGGTCGTGCCGACGCGGTACGAGGGGACCGAGTGCTACAACTACTCGGCCTTCGTGTACGCCTACCAGCAGCGCGACATCGCCGTCACGGGTTCCGGTGTGCTGGACGGCCGGGCCGACGCCACCCACTGGTGGGACTGGACCGGTGGCCCACCGCCCAACGAGGGCCCGGACAAGACGCTGTTGCTGCAGCAGGCGGCGGACGGCGTACCGGTCGAGCAGCGGGTGTTCGGCGAGGGTCACCACCTGCGGCCGAACCTGCTCCAGTTCAACCGCTGCGAGAACGTGCTGCTGGAAGGCATCACGGCCAAGGACTCGCCGATGTGGAACCTGCACCCGGTGCTGTGCCGCAACGTCACCGTCCGCGGCGTCACCATCGACAGCCCGCACGGGCCGAACAACGACGGCATCGACGCGGAGTCGTGCACCGACGTGCTGATCGAGGGCTGCACCATCTCCACCGGTGACGACTGCATCGCCTTCAAGGCCGGCAAGGACGCCGACGGCCGGCGGGTGAACGTGCCGACCCGGTACGCCGTCGTCCGCGACTGTGAGATGGCCGACGGGAACGGCGGCGTCACGGCGGGCAGCGAGACCACCGGCGGGGTCACCGACATCTTCGTCCGGGACTGCCGGATGAGCAGCCCCCGGCTGGAGCGCGCGATCCGGATCAAGAGCAACCCGCACCGCGGCGGCACGATCGCGAACATCGACGTCCGCCGGGTGACCGTCGGGCAGGCCGCCGACGCGGTGGTGGAGATCGTGCTCAACTACGCGAACGTCACCACCGGCGACTTCCCGCCGGACCTGCACGGCATCACCATCAGCCACCTCACCGCCGCCGGCGCGCCGCGCGCCCTGAACCTGCTCGGCCTGGCCACCGACCCGCTCCGCGACATCCGGTTGCACGCCTGCCGGTTCGACGGGATGGAGGAGGAGAACTCGATCCAGTACGTCGACGGACTGCGCCTCGACCAGGTCTGGATCAACGGCGTCCGGGCCGACAACTGACCGTACCGAACCACTCGAGGAGACCCCCGTGGTGCAAGACAAGTTCAGCCGCAAGAACTTCCTCCGGATGACCGCCGGCGCCGCCCTGCTGCCGACGACGGCCGCCCTCGCGACCGGCCAGGCCGGCGCCGTCGGGACCGGTACCGCGGAGGCCGCGGCGCCGCTCGGCCCGGACGGGTACGGCGGACCCGGCTGGGGCCAGGTCGGCGAGATCCTGCGCGAGGCGCGACCGCCGCGCTTCCGGGACCGGGACTTCCCGATCACGGCGTACGGCGCGGTCGGCGACGGCAGTACCGACGCGACGGCGGCGATCCGGGCCGCGATCGAGGCCTGCGCCGCGGCCGGCGGCGGGCGGGTCGTGGTTCCGGCCGGCACGTTCCTCACCGGCGCGATCCACCTGCGCTCGAACGTGAACCTGCACGTGTCCGAAGGCTCGACCCTGCTGTTCAGCACCGATCCCGAGCAATACCTGCCGGTGGTGCTGACCCGCTTCGAGGGCATCGAACTGATGAACTACTCGCCGTTCATCTACGCCCGCGACTGCGAGAACATCGCCGTCACCGGCACCGGTACGCTCGACGGGGGGTCGTCCTGGGACGACTGGTGGTCGTGGGTCGGCAAGACCAGCAGCGACTTCGAGAGCCTGAACGCGATGGCCGAGGCCGGTACCCCGGTCCCGGAGCGGGTCTTCGGCGCCGGCCACTTCCTGCGGGCGGCGTTCATCGAGACCTACCACTGCCGCAACGTCCTGATCGACGGGGTGACGCTGCACCGGTCGCCGTTCTGGGAGATCCACCCGGTGCTGTCGCGCAACGTCACAGTGCAGAACGTTTACATCGACAGCCGCGGCCCGAACAACGACGGCGTGAACCCCGAGTGCTCGCAGTACGTCGTGATCCGCAACTGCACCTTCGACGTCGGCGACGACTGCATCGCGATCAAGTCCGGCCGCGGTACCGACGGGCTGCGGGTGAACGTGCCGTCGGAGAACATCCTGATCGAGGACTGCACGATGCGCATCCGCTACGGCGCGATCACCATCGGCAGCGAGATGACCGGCGGGGTCCGGAACGTGTTCGTCCGCAACTGCCGGATCGGCAGCGAGTACCAGTACTTCGGGCTCTACATCAAGACGAACTCGGTCCGCGGCGGCTTCGCGGAGAACATCTACCTGAAGGACATCGAGATCTCCAACCTCACCAAGGAGGTCGTCTCCTGCAACTTCTACCGCGGTGAGGGCGACACCGGCCCGCTGACGCCCCGGGTGCGCAACGTCGAACTGCGCAACATCACCGTCGGCCATGCCCGCAACGCCTTCTCGATGACCGGCTACCCGCGGTCGCCGATCCAGGACTTCCGGCTGGTCGACTGCACGTTCGCCAGCATCGACGCGCCGAGCACGATCCAGGACGTCGACCTGTCGTTCCAGAACTTCGTCGTCAACGGGCAGCGGATCACCGATCCGGCCCAGCTCCGCTGATGCCGGCGGCAACCATCGGGTGGGAGTACGTCGACCGCGTCCTGGCCGCTGTCCGGCCGCCGGTGTTCCCGGACCGGGACTTCCCGATCACGGCGTACGGCGCGTTCGGCGACGGGAGAACCGATGCCACCAAGGCGATCCGCGCGGCCGTGGAGGAGTGCTCCACGGCCGGCGGGGGCCGGGTGGTGGTCCCGCCGGGGACGTTCCTGACCGGCGCGGTGCAGCTGAGGTCCGGGGTCAACCTGCACGTGGCCGAGGGGGCGACCCTGCTCTTCAGCACGGACCCGGCGGACTACCTTCCGGTCGTCCGGACGAGGTACGAAGGCGTCGAGGTACTGAACTACTCGCCGATGATCTACGCGAACGGCTGCACCGGCATCGCGGTGACCGGGTCGGGGACCCTGGACGGCGGGGCCGGCTGGGACAGCTGGTGGGGCTGGTTCCACCGCTGCGATGACGACTTCGCGAAGCTGCGGCAGCAAGGGGCGGACGGCGTACCGGTGGCCGAGCGGGTGTACGGCGCCGGCCACCACCTGCGGTCGAGCTTCATCCAGCCGTACGACTGCGACGACGTCCTGATCGAGGGGGTGACGATCGTCCGGTCGCCGTTCTGGCAGGTCCACCCGGTGCTGTGCCGCAACGTCACCGTGCAGGATCTCGTCATCGACTCCGAGGGACCGAACAACGACGGCGTGGACCTCGAGTCGTGCCACTCGGTGGTGATCCGCGGCTGCGACATCACCGCCGGCGACGACTGCGTCGTGATCAAGTCCGGCCGGGAGAACGACGGGCTGCGCGTCAACGTGCCGTCCGAGGACATCCTGATCGAGAACTGCACCCTGACGGTCAAGTACGGTGCGATCACCGTCGGCTCCGACATGACCGGTGGCGCTCGCAACATCTTCGTCCGCGACTGCACCATCGGCAGCGACCGCCTGTACTTCGGCCTGTACCTGAAGACCAACTCGATCCGCGGTGGCTTCGCCGAGAACATCTACCTGAAGAACCTGACGATCTCGAACCTCACCAAGGAGGTCGTCCAGTGCAACTTCCACCGCGGCGAAGGTGACACCGGGCCGCTCACCCCGCTGGTCCGCAACGTGGAACTGCGCAACATCACCGTCGAGCGGGCCCGCAACGTCCTGCACGTCCGCGGCTACGAGCGCTCCCCTGTCCAGGACCTCCGTCTGGTCGACTGCACCTTCACCACCATCGAGGCCGCCAGCACCATCGAGTACGCCGACGTCACCCTCCACAACGTCACCGTCAACGGCCGTCCCGTCAGCACCCCCGACGACCTCCGCTGACCGGAAACCCCGCCTGCGCGGACCGTGCTGTAGCGGCAGGTCCGGCAGGCGGGTTCATCCCTCACCCAGCGGGATGAGCTCAGGGGAGGTGGGCGCAATGGACGTCGAGGTCCCAGAGGATGACCGACAGCGCGTACGGGCTGATCGTGTGGTCACCGTGGGTCGCGTCCTCGAGCAGGTCCCAGTGGCCGTTCGACTCGTTGCTGGTGGCATCGGTGCCGATGACGGCGATGCGTTGCCGGACGACGGCCTCGTAGCTGCGGTGGCCGACGCCGTTGAAGCAGCAGTCGTCGAACCGGTTGAGGATCTGGAGCTGCCGGCGATTCGGCCCGACCGCCGCCAGGGCGTACAGGTCCGGGAAGTCGGCCAGGCCGTAGAAGCCGGGCTGCTTGTCCTGGCGCTGTTCCCAGTCGCCGCGGGTCGGGCTGGGCTTCGGTGACCCCGGACGGACGAATAACGGCAGCGAGCCGGCCGTCGGGTACGAGCGGGTGACACGCGGATCCAGGGCCGGGTAGATCGTGGTCGCCCACCCGCCGCCGGACAAGCCGATCATCTGCACCGAGGACGGCCGGTACGTCGCCTGCACGTGGTTCATCGCCACGGCCAGCGGTTCCAGGAACAACGCCAGCGGTGAGTACTGCGCGGACTCCCACAGATTGAGGTCGTTGTGCGAGGGCTGCCGCTGGACCGTCGGGTCGACCGGGTCCTGCAGCGTCTTCGGGTTCCAGTGGTAGAACGGCATCGCGAACAGCAGCACCGTGTACCCGTGGTCGAGCAGACCCTGCGTGGTCCGCTGCAAGGTGTCCAGCGGTTCACCATGACCGTTGTGGTAGAAGGCGACCCGGCGATGCGTGCTCTGCGCCGGCTCCACCACGAACACCGTCGCGACGTACCCGAACCGCATCGCCACCTCGAGCCGGTCGTACCGCCGTACGCCGGTGAGCGCGGGCAGCTCGGCCGGCGTACCGACGTCGCGTCGCACCGTCGGCAACGCGGTCGGCAGGACGCCGGTGTCCTTCCACACCTGCGCGACCAACCGCGGCCGCAGCGCGTCCGCGGCCGCGGCCGTGTGGATCGTCATCAGATCCTCCACGTCGACGCCCACCACCACCTGCGGCAGCGTCTTGTACGCCGCGCTGTGGGCGGCCGCGACCTCGGCGTTGACCGGCGCGACCGGTCGCGGGGCTGGATGCGGCTGAACCCCCGTGGGGCCTTCGGTCACCGTGCCTCCCGCCTCGTTCGGAGCACCGGCGGCGGCCGCGGTCGCGGTCAGACCGGTGGCGGTCGTCGCCGCCAGAGTGCCCAGGGCCCCCAGGACGGACCTGCGGTTCATTGCGGACATCGTTTCACCTTTCGGAACGGGAGGTCGGGACGACGGGCTGCCAGCCGCCGAACACGGTCGTGGGGTCGCGCAGCGCGGCGGCCTCGGCTGCGGTGAGCTGCCGGGAACAGGCCAGCCGCGCGCTGGTGTCGATCGGCCGGCCGGACAGATCGGTGCTGCCGTACTCCCAGAACCGCAACTGACCGGCCGCGGCACAGTCGTTGGGGCTGGTGACCTGGAAGCCGGTGGTCTTCACGTGGCTGTCCATCGCGGAGTCGAGGAACACCACCTGGCTGGTCGGGAACCGGCTCAGCTCGACCCGGCCGAGGAACACGCTGTCGTCGGGAGCGTCGGGACCACGGGTCAGCCGGACCCGGACGAAGATGTTGCCCGGACCGTTGTCGGAGTTGCGGACCTGGTTGTAGTAGCCGGCGTGCAGGGCCTTCAGCTCGGAGTCCTGGAC
Organism: Kribbella sancticallisti; assembly: GCF_039530625.1. Classification (NCBI taxonomy): domain Bacteria; kingdom Bacillati; phylum Actinomycetota; class Actinomycetes; order Propionibacteriales; family Kribbellaceae; genus Kribbella; species Kribbella sancticallisti. The sequence goes on from NZ_BAAAOS010000001.1 coordinate 84,491, forward strand.
GAAGACCCCGCCGGTGCCCCAGATGAAGTCGACGTCACCCTCGACATAGCTGTCGGTCACGAATCCCTTGCCCTGCAGCCGCAGGCTGTCCTGGTAGCCGAGGATCCGGACCCTGGCGAGCACGATCCGCTCACCGTTGCCACGGAAGGCCTCGGCCTGCGACCCGCGGTACGGCGTCAGGTTGCGGACCGTCACGTCGGCCATCGAGAAGTCGTCGGCGTCGACCCCGAACGCGGCCCGCCAGCAGTTGAACCGGTCCGGCTGGGCGAGCACCCGGCGCGGGCAGTAGGCCTGCTCGACCGGCACGTTCGCCATCGCGTAGTCGCCGTTGAGCAGGTTGTTGTTCGGGTAGCCGATCTCGGTCCGGCCGGCCCCGGCGCCGACGATGGTGACGTGCGGCTTGGTCTGCGGTACGTACACGAGCTCGCGGTACCGGCCCGGGGCGACGTCGATCCGGACCTCCTTGTCATTGCCCTCCGCAACGAAGTCGATCGCGCCCTGGACGGTGCAGAAGTCGGCGTCACCACGGCCGTCGACGGTCAGCCGGCTGCTGCCGGCCGCCGGATCGTGGCGGGTGCGGAACATCCACCCGGCCGGCGACGAGATCCCGGGGTGCCCGGCGAAGAAGCCGGGGTCCACCGTCACGTAGTACACCTGGCCGGCGGCGAGCCGCTGGTGCGGATGGACCGAGACGGTCCGGCCGTCGACGACCACCGGCTGGTACGTCCATCGGTGCAGCTCGCCGAAGTCGGACCGGGCACCGCCGACGTAGCGCTGGAACGTCGCGGCGTCGGCGAGGTCGATCGTGTCAACCACCTCACCGCCGGCCGCGTGGATCCGCAGCCTGCCCTTCAGCCCGAGCTCGACCGGACCGTCGAAGGTCAGCCGCAGCGGCGTGTCCGCACAGGTGGCGTCCGCCGTTCCGATCGGGGCGAGTCGAGGTGACGTGGTGTCGCCCGGCCTGGACGCACGCCAGCCGGTCAGCTTCTCCAGCACCTTCACCAAGCGGCCCGCGGCCACCTGGTGACCCTGCACGCTCGGGTGCGAACCACCGTTGTAGTCGCCGGCGCCCAGCCAGCCGGTGGTGTCGACGTACACGATCCGCCGGTCCTTCGCCGCGGCGACCGAGGCCGCGATGCCGGCCGCGTGCGTGCCGTTGAACGGCCGGAGCGCGAGGATCAGCGCCTCCGGGTTCGCGGCCCGGACCTGGCGCAGATAGGCCAGGTACCTGGGGCCGAACTCGTCGGCCGGGTACGGCGCGTCGTTGGTGCCGAAGTTGACCACGACGGCACCGGGGTCGAACGGCTCCGCCGGGAAGCCCGCCAGGTTCCACCCGAACGACTCGGCCGCGGTCCCGACGTTGCCGTGGCCCGGCTGGATGATGCCCTGCTTGCCGAAGCCGACCTGGTTCGTGCTCGCGCCGAACGCGTTCCCGACCAGGTGGGCGTAGCTCTTGGTCCCGTCCGCGCAGTCGATCCCGAGCCGCGGGCACAGCGCCATCACGCCCTGAGTGATCGAGTCGCCGTAGAACTCCAGCCGGCGGTCCGCGATCGACGGCAGCGGCACCAGTTTGGCGCCCGGGGCAAGCTCGAGCTTCGACAGCACCACGCCCGACTGCACCGGGGTGATCCAGCGGTTCACGTACTCGTCGACGTCCTTGACCGCGATCTCGGCCGTGTGGACGACCGCGGGGTCGAGGCCGTCGGCGAAGATCTTGTGCTCCTCGTCGACCTTGACCAGCACCGGCTCGCCGCCGTCGACCGACACGTACAGCTGGGCCGGCACGGTGATCGACTCGGTCTCGAACCACGCCCCCACCTGGCCGCCGGTGAACCGGAACCGCAGCGACGAGCCCGAGTTCACCGTGGTCGCCAGGTCGTCGTCCCTGCCCCAGTGCCCCTGCAGCTCGATCCGCGGGTCGAACGGACCGAAGGTGGCCGGGTTCGCCGCGGCTGCCGAGGCGTCGGCCGTCGCGGCGCCGGCAGCCGCGGTGAGCGCTCCGGCGGTGAGGCCGACGGCCAGGCACAGGCTGACGAGGTACAGGCGGAGCTGACGCACGGTGGTCTCCTCGCACAGGCCACCGCGGAGGATCCCGGGGCGGCGGGCAGGTAAAGCTTTTCCCCGCTACCGTCGCAGCGCGAACAAGGCACGTCAAGACCTTGACCAACAGTTGTTCCTTGAAATAGGAAAAGGTTTGCAGCCCTGCAGGAGCAGGGATTCCGCCCCGGCCCTGAGGAGATCGACCATGAGCGAGCAGACCCGGCGAACGTTTCTCGGCGGTCTCGGAGCAACCGGGTTGGGCGTGCTCGGCCTGCAGTCCGGTGCGGCCGCGGCCGCCCCGATGGCCGGCTCAGACCCCGCCGGTTCGGGCCGGCCGTGGGCGCGTGCGGCGTACATCTCGGCGACCGTCCGCGGCCCGCGGTTCCCGCGCCGGTGGTTCGGCATCACCGACTACGGCGCGGTCGCCGGTCAGGACGCGACGGCGGCGATCGCCGCCACCATCGCCGCGTGCCACCAGGCGGGCGGTGGCCACGTCGTAGTACCGGCCGGCAGTTGGCCGACCGGCCCGATCCACCTGTTGAGCAACGTGGACCTTCACGTGAGCGACGGTGCGACGCTGCTGTTCAGCACCAACCCCACCGACTACCTGCCGCTGGTGCTCACCCGGTTCGAGGGCGTCGAGCTCTACAACTACTCGCCGCTCATCTACGCCTTCGAGCAGGAGAACATCGCGATCACCGGCACCGGCACGCTGGACGGCCAGGCAGACAACGACCATTGGTGGCCGTGGAAGGGTCAGACCGACCACGGCTGGGAGCCGGGCGAACCCCGGCAGGCGGAGGCGCGGGCACGACTGTTCGAGCAGGCCGAGCAGGGGGTGCCGCCGCAGCAGCGGCAGTTCGGCGAGGGCGGGTACCTGCGACCGTCGTTCATCGAGCCCTACCGCTGCCGCAACGTACTGATCGAGGGCATCACCGTCCTGCGCTCGCCGATGTGGGAGATCCACCCGACGCTCAGCGAGAACGTCCTGGTCCGCGGTGTCACGGTCCGGACGCACGGCCCGAACAACGACGGCTGCAACCCGGAGTCCTGCCGGATGGTGGTGATCCGGGACTGCACCTTCGACACCGGGGACGACTGCATCGCGATCAAGGCCGGTCGCAACGCCGACGGCCGCCGGGTGAACGTGCCGACCGAGGACGTGCTGATCGAGCGCTGCACGATGCGCGACGGGCACGGCGGCGTGACGATCGGTTCCGAGATGACCGGTGGGGTCCGGAACGTCTTCGTCCGCGACTGCGACCTGTCCAGCCCGAACCTCGACATCGCCTTGCGATTCAAGACCAACTCGGTCCGGGGCGGTTTCATCGAGCAGTTCCACGCCAAGGACCTGCGGATCGGCCAGGTCGGCTCCTCGGTGCTCGACGTGAACTTCCGCTACGAGGAGGGCGAGGGGCACGGGTTCAACCCGCGGGTCTCCGACCTCGAGGTGACCGACGTGACCGTCGGGACGGCGCGCCGCGGCCTCAACCTGCGCGGGTACGCCGACGCCCCCATCACCGGGGTCCGGCTGCGGCGGGTCGACCTCGGCACCACCAGCCAGCCGGCCGTGGTCGAGTACGTCGACGGCCTGGTGCTGGAGGACGTCATCGAGAACGGCGAACCGCTGGTGCTGGACGCACCGGTCCGGTGACGTGGGGCCGCCGGAGCGCCGGACATGATCCAATGACTCGGTGAGTAACTCGTCCAGAGGCGGCCCGGTGTCGTCCGGCCGGGCCACGATCCACGACGTGGCCCGGATCGCCGCGGTGTCCACGGCGACGGTGTCGCGGGTGATGAGCGGCGGGAAGCCGGTGTCGGCCGAGGTCGCCGACCGGGTCCGGGCCGCCGCCCGCGAGGTCGGGTACCGGCCGAACCCGGCCGCCCAGACGCTGCTGCGCGGACGCAGCCAGACCATCGGCGTGGTCGCACCCGACCTCGGCAACCCGTACTTCGCCGAGATCCTCAAGGGCGTCGCCGCCGAGGCCGCCGAAGGCGGACACCACACCCTGGTCGCCGGCACGGACGAGGACCCGGATCTCGAGTACCGCTCGGCGATCGAGCTGGCTCGCTGGGTCGACGGGCTGCTGCTGTGCGCTCCGCGGATGAGCACGCCCCGGTTGAAGGAGGTCGCCGCCGCGAGCCGGTCGCTGGTACTGATCAACCGCGTCCTGCGGCACCCGTCGATCGGGGCTGTCGTGGTCGACTACCAGGAGGGCGTGCGGTTGCTGTGCGAGCACCTCGCGTCGCTCGGGCACACCCGGATCGTGTACCTCGAGGGGCCGCCGAACGCGTGGTCGGACCGGCAGCGCCAGCGGGGATTCCGGGCCGCGGAGGCGTTGGGGCAGACCGTGGTCCCGGTGCCCTGCGGCTCGGCGATGCGGGACGGGTACGCGGCGGTCGACGAGGCACTGACGCACAAGCCGACCGCGCTGATCGCCTTCAACGACCACGTCGCGCTCGGCGTCCTCACCCGGCTGCGGGAGCTCGGCGTCGACGTACCGGGTGAGCTGTCGGTCGCCGGGATCGACGACGCGCCGATGAGCGCACACACAAATCCCGGCCTGACCACGTTCGCCGTGTCGACGGTCGAGCTGGGCCGGCTGGCCTGGCAACGGTTCAGCAGTGACCCGGCCGCCGGCGCGACCCACCTGTCCGGCGAGCTGGTCATCCGCGGCTCGACAGGGGCGGCACCCCGCCGACGCCGCAGCCCGGCAACCGCTACCAAGCCGCAGGCATCCTCGGCTCGGTAGCGGCAGTCAGCTACTTCGCTTACGGGACACTAGTCAGCTCCGGGCCGTGAAGGTGTAGCGGCCGGAGGGGATCCGGCAGACCAGGACGCCGTCGGCCGGGCCGACCACTTCCAGACCTTCCTGCTCGCCGACCGGGCGGTCCGACTCCCGCACCGACGCCGGATCGCTGGTCGGAACGTGCACGGTCGCGGTCGTGCCCGGCGGCACCTCGACGTCCAGACTGAGCTGTCCGGCGGCGATCGCCCACCGGGTGCTCACCCGTCCGGACGGCGTGTCGTAGGCCGCCCGCGCCCAGTCGAGCCGGCCGCCCGGACGCGGCCGGATCACCAGCTCCCGGAACGCGACCGAGGACGGCGTCTGGTCGATACCCGCGACATCGCTGTAGAGCCAGGCGCCGACCGAGCCGAGCGAGTAGTGGTTGAACGAGTTCATCGCGACCGGGCCGAACCCCTGCTCCTCGGTCCAGCCGTCCCAGCGCTCCCAGATCGTGGTCGCACCGTGCCGGATCGAGTACCCCCAGGACGGGTACCGGTCGTCGTGCAGCAGGTCGTACGCGAGCTCCAACTGTCCGTACCTGGCCAGGATCGGACAGAGCAGCGCGACCCCGGCGAACCCGGTGGTCAGCGAGCGGCCCCGGCGTTCGAGGTCGGCCACCAAGTGCTTCACCGCCTCCTGCTCGAGATCCTCCGGGAGCAACCCGAAGGCCAGCGGTAGCAGGTACCCGGTCTGGGTGTCGCCCCGAACCTTGCCCTCGGCATCGACGAACTCCGCGACGAAGGCCGCGGCGATGCGGTCGTGCAGTTCGCCGTACGCCGCCGCCTCGTCCCGCAGCCCGAGAACCTGGGCCGCCGCGGCGGTGAGTTCGGCACTGCGGGCGAAGTACGCGGTGGCCAGGACGTCGCGATCCGTGATCACGTCCACCTGCAGCCAGTCGCCGTAGTGGCCGCCGGTGCGGTTCCGCCAGATCAGGTCGGGGTTGGCCTGGTGCACGAAGTCGACCCAGCTCCGCATCGACGACCACGCCTGCCGCAGTACCCGCTCGTCGCCGTAGCTGCGGTACAGCGTCCACGGCACGATCGTGGCCGCATCGGACCACGCGGGCGTTCCGTGCCGGCCGGTGATGAGGTGCGGGATCACGTCCGGCACCGCGCCGTCCGGCGTCTGCGCGACCGCCAGGTCCTCGAGCCAGTTGGCGAAGAAGGTCTGGACGTCGGCCTGGTACGCGGCCGTGGGCAGGAAGATCTGCGCGTCCGCGGTCCAGCCGAGTCGTTCGTCTCGCTGCGGGCAGTCGGTCGGCACACTGACGAAGTTGCCCCGCTGGCCCCAGCGGATGTTGCTCAGCAGCCGGTTGACCCCGGGATCGGAGCACTCGAACCGCCCGGCGACCGGAGTGTCGGAGTGCAGGACCCGCCCGGTCACGTCCTCGGCGGTCAGCTCGCCCGGGTAGCCGTCGATCTCGACGTACCGGAAGCCGTGCAGGGTGAACGACGGCTCGAAAATCTCCTCCCCGGTGCCCGCGCTGACGAAGTAGTCGGTCGCGTCGGCGGTCCGCAGGTTCGCGGTGTAGAGCTCGCCGTCGGCCTCCAGCATCTCCGCATGGCGAAGCCGGATCCGGTCCCCCGCGGCCGCCGCCCGGACGCGCAGCCGGATCCGGCCCGCGATGTTCTGGCCGAGGTCGACGACGTAGCGGCCCTCGCCGCGCCGGTCGACCGAGACGGCCGGCAGGTCCTCCGTCACCCGCACCGGATCGGTGCTCGCGGCAACCACCGTGGAAACGTCCGCGCCGGTCTCACCCGCCGGCGCCCAGCCCTTGCCGAGCTCGTAGCCCGGGCTCGACCAGTCCCCCAGCTCCAGGCGCGCGTCGTACGACTCGCCCATCAGCAGGTCGGCGAACCTGAGCGGCCCGGTCCGTTCCTGCCAGCTCGCGTCCGTCCCGATGACCGTGCGCGAGCCGTCCGGGTGGTCGACGACGAGCTGCGCCAGCAACTGCGGCTTCTTGCCGTAGTGATGCGCCTGGCTCCGGGTGTCCCAGCCGACGTACCCCGACCACCAGCCCTCGGCGAGCACCGCGCCCAGCACGTTCTCGCCCTCGTGCAGCAGGTCGGTCACGTCGTACGCCTGGTACGCCACCCGGTACCGGTAGTCGGTCCAGCCCGGCGTCAGCTCGTCGGTCCCGACCCGGCGGCCGTTCGCGTTCAGCTGGTACAGGCCGTGCGCGGTCGCGTAGACGCGTGCCCGCACGACCGGCGCCGGCAACTCGAAGGACCGGCGGAGGTAGCGCGGAGCGGCCAGCGTGGACGAGCGCTCCGACCGCGGCTCGACCCGGTCCACCGGTGGTTCGAACGGCGGCTCGGTGTCGTAGTCGTGCTCGATCCAGCGCGCCTGCCACTCCTCCGGATGGAAGATGCCGGTCGCGAAGCGCGCCGAGGCGCTCGTCTCGGCACCGGCGACATCCCGGACCTCGACGTGCCAGGCGTAGTCGGTCAGCGACGTCAGCGGGGCGCCGCCGTGGTCGACGGAGGTCGGGTCCCCTGGTCGCCAGCCGCTGTCCCACACCTGGACGCCGTCGCGTTCCACCCGGACCCGGAACGCCTCCTGCCGGTCACCGCGGACCGGCGAGGCGAGCCGCCAGCTCAGCCGCGGCCGGGCGGTGCCGATGCCGAGCGGGTCGGTCAACTGCTCGCAACGCAGGTCGTACGGCGTCAGTGCCGCTACGGCCGGTGGATCCGCCAGCACCCATCCAGTTGTCACCAGGACCACTCCGTCTCGGGTCGGTGGAGCTCGTAGTCACGCAGGCCGCCGGCGTGCTCCGGTCGATCGCCGTACATCGGCCTGGACCGGCCCGGTGGCTCGATCGCGACCACGTCGTCGCCCCGCCAGCCGGTCCGGAACTCGTTGCCTGCAGCACTTTCGGTGGTGCTGTACTCGGCCATCGGGAAGGTCAGCACGATCCGCTCGCCCGGCTGCGGCCGCGGGATCGCGAGGTACCCGTCCGGGGCCCAGATCCGCTCGGCACCGGTGCGTTCGCCGTCGTCGGCACCGCCCTCGCGGCGCAGCGTCAGCCGGGCGTACCCGGCCCAGTCCGGGATCCGGACGCGCAGTTCGTCGACCGGCTCGTTGACCAGCAGTTCGACCTTGCCCTCCACCGGCAGGTGGCTCAGTACGTCGACGAACCGGTGCGCCCGGGACAGCAGCAGGTTGACCCGGGCAAGGGACCGGTCGCCGGTGACGATGCTGTTCCAGGCCCAGAACAGACCGCGTACTCCGGACCCGACGCAGCACGCCTGGACGTCGTTCGTGTGGCCGCGACCCAACGGCACATCGGACACGTAGTCGTTCGGCGCGCCGTACCCGCAGAAGGCACCGAGCACCCGCTCGCCGACGTCGACGTGGGTGCGCCAGCCTGGGATGTCGCGGGAGCGGTCCGGTGCGGACTCCACCCAGCTCACGTCCAGCAACTGCGACGCGGTCAGGTGGTTGCGGACGAAGCGCTCGACCACGGACCAGTACTCCGGGAGCCCACTGCCCGCCAGCGTGGCGCCGAGCCCGATCAGGTCCACCAGGGAACACGTCTCGTGCTCGTACCGCTGGTCGGCAAGGTCCCCCGGGGTCCAGCCGAACCCGGTGGCCTGGGTCAGCACCCAGTCGTAGCTGCGCCGGACGAACTGGGTCAGCCCGTGGTCGCCGGTGTGCCGAGCCAGACGGGCCAGTCCCTCCAGCGTGCCCACCCGGGTGTGGAAGTGACCGCTGCGGAACACCCGCGCCGGGTTGAAGCTGCCGTCCGGCAGGAAGACGCCGCTCTTGTCCACCACGAGCCGCGCGAACCACTCGCACAGCTCCAGCGCTTCCGCGTTGCCGGTGGCCTGGTGGTACCGCAGCAGCGGCATGATCAGCCGGCCGGAGAAGGACGCCGGGTCGGGCGCCAGGTGCAGGTCGATCGCGTTCGACGACGGCCAGCCCGCGGTCGTGTACTCCGAGGCCGGGTAGAACCAGACGTCGCGCTCTCTGATCGCGATGCGCTTGAGGGCGGCAACCTGCCGGTCGGCGGCCACGCGGGCGACCGGGTCGCCGGTCGCGACCACGCTGGTGGTCAGCGCCAGCAAAGTCGCCCGCTGGTCGATCAGGTTGGCGTTCGCCTTCCAGTGGCCGCGCGGGTGTTCGCGCCGGTAGGTCAGCCCGTCCGCGCCGAGCAGCGCGAGCAGCGTCTTCCGGTACCGGTCGGCCGTCGCGTTCCAGCCCGGCTCCCAGTCCTTGCCGCCGGTCATCTGCCGGGCCAGCAGGATCGCATCGGTCAGCCGGCCATGGCTCGAGCCGTAGTCCCAGTCACCGTGCTCGAGCTGGGCCGGCCGGGCCAGCAGGTTCGCACTGAAGAACGGGATGCCGTCCTGTTCGTCGTCAGCCAGGCCCACGACCGCGTTCATCGCGCGCGCGGCCCGTTCTTCCAGCAGCAGCGTCGCCGGGATCATCGCCATGAGGAAAACCTTTACCTGATCGGGGTACGATGTCAACGGCCCAACCACGCGAAGGCCCGGATCACCTTGTTTCCTTGACGTTTCCCGCCTTCGCGTGTCCGGTTCCGGACAAGGAGGACGCCCGTGAGAGCAGCCCTGTTGCAGCAGGCCCGGCAGGTCGAGGTGGTCGAGGTCGACACCCCGGCCCCCGAGCAGGAGATCCTGCTCCGGATGCGAGCCGTCGGACTCTGCGGCTCCGACCTGCACACCTGGCGTGGTGATCACCCGTTCCGTCAGCCGCCGGTGGTGCTCGGCCACGAGGGTGCGGGTGAGGTCGTGGCGGTCCCGCCGGACGAGACCAGGTTCGGCGTGGGCGACCGCGTCGCGGTGCTGCCGGCGCTGTCCTGCCGGGACTGCACCCGGTGTGAGGCCGGGGATCCCCACCTCTGTTCGCACAAACGAGTCCCGGGCGGCGGCTGGCCCGGCATGCTCAGCGAGTACTTCGCGGCGCCGGCGCGCGTCCTGGTCCCGTTGGCCGACGGTGTCGGCTTCGACGAGGGGGCGATGATCGAGCCGGTCGCCGTGGCCTGGCACTCGACCGGGTCGGGCGGGATCACCGCGGGCGACTCCGTGGCAGTGCTCGGCGGCGGCGCGATCGGGTGCCTGGTGGCCGCGGTCACCAGGCTCCGCGGTGCCGGCGCCGTGCTGGTCAGCGACATCAAGCAGCACAACAGGGACTTCCTCCGGACCCAGGGCGTGGACCACGTGGTCGATCCACTGACCGCCGACCTGGTCGCGGTGGGGGCCGACGTGACCGGTGGCGAGGGATTCGACGTGGTCATGGTCGCGTCCGGTCATCCGGGCTGTCTGGAGGAGGCGTTGGCGCTGTGCCGGCCGCGGGGCCGGGTAGTGCTGCTGCCGATGTTCGCCGGACCGCTGACCGTCGACCTGAATCCGGTGGTGCTGAAGGAGGTGACGATCCAGGGCTCCACGATCTACACCCCGGCGGACTTCCGGGCCGCCGCCGCGTTGGTGAACCAGCGCGTGCTCGACGTCAGGCCGTACATCACCGACGTGGTCGGGCTGGACCGGGTGCCCGACGTACTGGTCGCGATCGACGGGGGCGCCGACCAGCTCAAGACCCAGATCGATCCGACCCGATGAGCGACCGGCCGGAAGTCGTCGCGACTTATCTGGTGGAGACGTATCTCCCGCCGGCGCAGGCGGCCGCGACGATCGCGGGTGAGCAGTCGACCGGAACGTTCGTGGCCGTCGCCCGGGAGACCGCCGAACTGCGCGACCGGTTCGCCGCGCGCGTACTCGACATCGAGGAGCTGCCGCCGACCGGGACCGCGGACCTGCCCGGCGCGATCCGGCCGGCCGGCGCACCGCGACGCAGTGCCCGGGTCCGGATCGCCTTCGGGCTGGAGAACTTCGGCCCGTCACTGCCGAACCTGCTCGCCGCGGTCGCCGGGAACCTGTTCGAGCTCCGGCAGGTCGCGGGGATCCGGCTGCTCGACCTCGACCTCCCGTCGGCGTTCGCCGAGCGGTACCCCGGTCCGCAGTACGGGGTGGCTGGGACGCGGGCGGCGCTGGACCGGCCGGACAGCATCCTGCTCGGGACGATCGTCAAGCCCAGCATCGGATTGCCGGTCGAGGAGCTGCGGGTCGTCGTCCGCGAGCTGGCCGAGGCCGGGATCGACTTCATCAAGGACGACGAGTTGATGGGCAACCCGCCCCACTCACCACTGCCCGACCGGATCGCGGTGGTGACCGAGGAACTGGACCGGGTCGCCCAACGCACCGGCCGGCGGACCATGTACGCGTTCAACATCACCGATGACCTGGACCGGATGGCCGCCAACCACGACCTGGTCCGGGACGCGGGCGGCAGTTGCGTGATGGTCTGCGTCAACCTGGTCGGTGCGACCGGGCTCGCCTGGTTGCGGCAACGCTGCGAGCTGCCGATCCACGGGCACCGGGCGATGACGGGGCTCTACACCAGGGCCCCGCAGCTCGGCATCGACTTCCTCGCCTGGTCGAAGCTGGCCCGGCTGGCCGGCGCGGACCACCTGCACACGAACGGCTTCTCGAACAAGTTCTACGAGACCGACGACGAGGTGCTGCGCTCGATCCAGGCGGTCCGGCGGCCGTTGTTCGGCGGGTACGAGACGTTGCCGGTGTTGTCGTCCGGGCAATGGGCCGGCCTGGCACCGGAAACGTTCCGCCGGACCGGCACCACCGACCTGCTGGTACTCGCGGGCGGCGGTATTCACGGCCACCCGGACGGCGCCGGGGCCGGGGTCACCGCGATGCGGGCCGCGTGGCGGTGTGCCGTCGACGGCGGGGACCTGACGGCGACGGCGAAGGAGGTGCCGGCCCTGGGCCGGGCTCTCCAGACCTTCGGCCCCGCTCGTGGTTGAGGCGGCCTTCTACGGCGACGACTTCACCGGTTCGACCGACGCGCTCCTCCAGTACGAAAGGCTGGGCCTGCGCTCGGCCCTGCTGGTGGAACTCCCTGCTGCCGAGGAGTTGCGAGCGCTCGCCGCGCAGTACGACGTGATCGGGGTCGCCGGGATCGCCCGCTCGCTCGCACCCGAGGAGCAGGAGGCCGAGATCCGCCCGATCCTGACCGCTCTTCGTGACCTCGGGCCGCGCGTCGTGCAGTACAAGATCTGCTCGACCGCCGACTCGTCACCAACCCTGGGCAGCATCGGCCGAGCCCTCGACGTAGGCCGCGCCCTCTTCGGCACCACCCCGATCCCGGTCCTGGCGGCCCAGCCGGACCTCGGCCGCTACACGGTCTTCGGCCACCACTTCGCGGCCGAAGCCGGCGCCATCCATCGCCTGGACCGCCAACCCGCCATGTCCCACCACCCAGCGACCCCGATGAAGGAGTCCGACCTCCGCCTCCACCTGTCGGCCCAGACCAACCTGGTGATCACCTCCCTCGACCTCACCAGGTACGCCGACCTGGAGACGCACTACGCCCAACTGCAAGCAGACGTGGTCGTCCTGGACGCCCTCACCGACTCCGACCTGCACGCAGCGGGCCGCGCGATCCTCTCGACCCAGAACGGCCCTCTCTTCGCCATCGGCTCAGGCGGCCTCTCCCGAGCCCTCGCCTTCGCCCTCACGACCCAGCCCGGAGCGCCCGCACCACAGGCAACCCCTCAGAGCGGCGGGGCGAACGAGCAGGTGCTGGTGGTGTCGGGAAGTCAGTCGGGACGGACCGCTGAGCAGATTCAGCACGCTGTGGATGCCGGCTGGATTTCGTTGGTGCTCGGTCGTGATTCGTCGGCGGTCTCGCAACGGGCTGTCGACCACTTACGAGGAGGGGCGCCGGGGGTGGTTGTGCACACCGGGCGGGCGGACGGCCAGGCTGTCAGCGAGGTGCTGCCCGGACTGGCCGCCGGTTTGGCCGACGTCGTTCGGACAGTTGCTCACGGCACTGAAGTACGGCGGATGGTGGTTGCCGGCGGGGACACGTCCGGGCGGGTCCTGCGGGAGCTTGGGATCACTGCCGTGGAGCTGGAGTCAACGACCGGGTTCGGAGCTGGGGCCGCACTGTGCCGGACCATCGCGGGTGACGAGCGGCTGGACGGGTTGCTGGTGATTCTGAAGGGCGGGCAAGTCGGTTCAGCGGATCTCTTCGAGGCTCTGCGCCGCTACGGACGTGAGGCTCAGGTTCTCGACCGGTGAGCGTGGCGCGTCGCGGACCTCGAGCAGGCGTGGGGCGCCGCGCACCATCAGGCCGGTGACGCTGATGTCGCGGACGGTCGGGTGGTGCTGCCCCGTGACCGCTTCGTCGGCATGGCGGACATCGATCAGAACGGCGGCACCGTTGACCGTCTCGACCACCAGATCGGTGACGCGGATGTTCTCGATCACGCCGCCGCGGTGGGAGTTCGTCTTGATCCGCACCGCGTGGTCGAGGTCCGGACCCGTGGTGCGCAGGTCGCGGGCGACGACGTTGCGGACGCCGCCGCTGGCTTCGCTGCCGATCGTCACGGCGCCGTGACCGGCGCCGAAGCGGCAGTTCTCGATCACCACGTTCTCGCAGGGGCGGCCCACCCGACGGCCGTCCTCGTCGCGGCCGGACTTGATCGCGATGCAGTCGTCGCCGGTGTCGAACGAGCAACCGCTGATCAGTACGTCGCGGCACGAGTCCGGGTTGCAGCCGTCGTTGTTCGGTCCCCGGCTGTCGACCGTGACGCCGCGGACCACGACGTCGGAACTGAGTACCGGGTGGATCACCCACATCGGCGCGTCGACGATCCGCACGTCCTCGATCCGCACCCGCCGGCACGCGTACGGCTGGATGAAGCTCGGCCGGAACCCGTGCCCCGGTGCGAACACCCGCTGCTCCACGGGCACGTCCTCCGCGACCATCCGCAGCAACCGCTGCCAGTCCCGCACCGGCTTCGACCGCTGCCACCAGGTGTCCGGCGTCGCCCCACCGTCCAGGGTGCCCGGACCCGTGACAGCCACGTTCACCTCGTCGTAGGCGTAAATCAACGGCGAGTGGCTGTAGCACTCGATCCCCTGCCACCGCGTCCGCACGATCGGGTACGCCGCCGGGTCCGGGTCGAACGACAGCGTCGCCCCCGCCGAGACGTACAGCTCGACGTTGCTCCGCAGCCGGATCGCCCCGGTCCGGAACCGCCCCGGCGGCACTACCACCCGCCCCCCGGTCAGTTGACACGCGCTGATCGCCCGATCCAGGGCGGCCGTGCAGTCCACTCCCGGGCGGGCCGAGTAGTCCGTGATCAGGTGGTCGGTCATCCTCGGTCCTTGATCTGCAGCGCGTTGGCGAGCACGAGCGCGATCACCCACGACGGGTTCCAGGTGTTGCTGGTCCCACGCCGCTGCCAGTGGGTCTGGAAGAACGCCTCGCCCTGCTCCCCGACGACCTCGAAGCCCCACTCCCCCCGTCGGCCGGCGATGCCCTGTCCCATCGCGCCGAACACGGTCCGCGCCGCCTCGGCGTACTGCGGGCGCCCGGTCGCGTCGCCGAACGCGAGCAACTCGGCGGTCGGGAAGAACACGTCGAGGTGGTGGTTCTGCACGCTCACGGTCGGCCAGCCGACCGCGCTGAACCCGGCTTCGCGCAACGGCGACCCGGTGTCGAGCTCGGGCGACCAGACGTAGACGAAGGTCAGCAGCCAGTCCGCCGCGACCTCGGCCCAGCCGGCGTACCGCTCGTCCCCGGTCAGCCGGTACAGCTCGGACGCCGCGAGGAAGTAGTACATCCCCGCTTCCTTGTCCTCGCAGGCCGCGTCCAGCGTCGACCGGGCGAACGGCCGGTCGAACGTCCGCGCGTGCTGGTCGTGGTAGCGGCTCAGCCATGTGGTTGCCTGAGACAACAACCCGGGATCGGCCAGCACCGGGATCGCCTTGAGCGCCGCGAGGACGCACGGGATCCCCGCGGCCGAGACGACCGCTGCGGCCGGCGTACCGTCGAGCCGCCAGCCGATCGGGAAGGTGCCGTCCGGCAGCAGCGCCGACCGGAAGAAGTCCAGCGCCTCGGTCAGCGCGTCCGTCCACGACGCCGGCACCGTCTCACCGTGGGCGCGGAACAACGCGATGATCTCGGCCAGGTCGGCCATGGTCTCGCCGTACGCCCGGCTGGACACCATCGGCCGCCCACCCCGGCGGAAGCTGTTCCACCGCTTCCCGCCCAGCTGGTACGCGTTGTGCCGCAACCCGCGCGTCCTGGTCGAGCTCCCGGCCAGGTAGAACTCGACCGCCGCCCGGCACCGCTCGAGCCGATGAGGCTCGAAGTTGCCGAACCCGAGCTTCGCGTCGCACCACGCCAGCTTCAGCGCCTGGCCCGTCCAGCCGTAGAGGAAATGCCGCGCCTTGACCGGACCGTTGCCCTCGACCTCGCTGAACTTGGTGTACCCGGCGACGGTCCCGTCCCGCAACCACCTGCTGTCCATCGCCCGGGTCTTCCGGGCGATGATCTCGCCGGTTTCGAGCGGCCGCTTCGACGGCTCGTCGAACAACGCCCGCCCGGTGCGGACCAGGTGGCGGAACGCGTGTCCGCGATGCTCCTGCGGCCCCCACTCGAGCACGAGATGCTGGTCGAAGCATTCCGCGGGCAGCAGCGTCAGATACCCGTCGTCGGTCGACTCGGTCTCCGCCTTGCTGACGTACCGGACGTCCTGCTTGCCGTCGAACATCAGGACGCCGCTCAGCGCCGCGATCACAGGCCCTTCGCGCCGGATGACGCCGAGCGACCCGTACCGGACCACGCCGTCGGCCGTGCACCGCGGTACCGGTCGGGAGAAGACGCTGAGCCAGCGCCGCTCCCGGCCCGTCCTCCACTCGAGGTTGACGCCGGGGATCGGCAGCCGGTCCTCCTCGGCGACGAACCCGCCACCCGGCGCCGGCCCCACCCGGGGGACCGCGATGGCCGGATCCGCCGACGGGTTGTCGTTGTAGATCAGGCCCGGCACGGTGATCTGGCTGTCCTTCAACCGGCCGAGGTCGAGCAGCAACCCGACGGCCAGGTCACCCACCCGGCGGTGCCCGCCGTTGCGCCAGCGCAGCTCGACGGCCAACCGGGCCTCGCTGTCGAAGGACAACGTGACCTCCACGGCGAGCGGTCCGGCCCGGCAGCCGGCCCGGAGCTGGTCGCGGCGTCGCGACATCCACCAGGCCTCGGGATCCACCGGGAGCGGCTGCCACGGGCGGCCCGCCGAACAGGTCAGCAGGTCCGCCAGCGGCCGGTCGACGTACGCCGGACCGGCGCCGGCCAGGCCGAGCCGGAGGACGACCCCGGCCTGTGTCCTGGCCAGCTCCACGGTCCGTCCGTCGGCCTCCAGTACGGTCATCGGCTCGCCCGGCGGATCTTAACGGCCTGGTACTGCGTCCCCGGCAGCCGCACCGTCAGCGTGTCGGTCACCGTCTCGTGGAAGCGCCGGACCGTGTGGTTCCAGACGTCCAGCACCTCCACCTCGTAGGTCCCCTCGGACAGGCTGAAGGTGCGCTCGGGGAACCGGTGCTCGCCGAGGTACTGCAGGTAGTAGCTGCCCGGAACCGCCAGCGTCGGCGCGTCCCGGTAGTCCTCGATCGGCTCGACCCCGTCGGGCATCTCGTCCAGCACCTGCCGAAGCAGCCGCAGGCGCTGGGCGACCACACCGGTCGGCCGCGATCCGCCGCCCGACCACGGTCCGCCGTCGGCATCGACGTACCACTCGCCGTGGGCGACGTGCCCGCCGCGGACCGTCCCCTCCCAGATCCGGGTCAGCAGCTCCGGACCGGTGAGACTGGTCTCCGGCCCGGACCCGTTCCCTTCGTACCCGCACTCGTCCACGTGCACCGGCTTGCCGTAGTCACGACGCAGCGCCGACACACCCCGGAGGTTCTCCAGCGGCACGCTCAGGTGGGTGAGCCACGGCGGTCCGGGATCCACGGCCACCGGCGCGGCATGGACGCTGACCAGGTGACGGCCCGAGTCATACTCGGCCACCAGCTCGGCCTCGCGCCGCCAGTCGCGCCGCTCGCCGTCATCCACGAAACTCCAGGTGACGTTCCGGTACGCCGCGAAGCGGTTCACCAGGTCCCGCAGGAACAGGTCGCCGGTGTCCGCGATCACCAGCTCGGCACCGATCCCGGCCGCGAGCAGCTCGCGGACCCGGTCGTCCAGCCGCGCGACGTCGTCGCGGTGGACCCGCAGCCGGACCCGGTCGAACGGCGACGCGGCCACCGCCCGGCACGCCTCGGCCCAGCGATCCGGTGTACCCGGCTCGTCGAACCACGTCGTGGTCAGCGGACGGTACGCCGTACCGTCGGCCCAGCGCAGCTCGGCACCGACCCGGCGTACCGGTCCGTGGTTCCGCCCGGCCGCGGGGGTGCAGACGAAGTGCTCGGTCCGGCCGGCGATCTCGTAGCTCCACTGCCCCTCGAGGTCCGGCATGAACCGCACGACCTGAGGGCCGTCGCCGAACGACTCGACGTACGCCGTGTCGCCGTCGGCGTGCCGGAACCCGACTGCCACCGGACCGCCGTCCACGGGGGTCTCGAAGACCCCCCAGCGCTCCACCTCGGGCACCGTCATCGCACACCTCGCAAAGCCAAGTAGGGACGTTGGGGCAACGGAATCGTGGTCCGGCCGCTGAACCGGCCCGGCAGCTCGTCCACCGTCATCGCGAACGTGTCGATCAGTTCGACCCGGTACTGCGCGTCCGCGGGGAGGTCCAGCTCGACCGAGGCCGGTTGCCGATCGCCGAGGTAGTGCAGGACGCACCTGGTCGTGTCCACGTCACCGTCGGCCTTCCGCGGCAGGCCGGCCATGAAGTCGCGCAGGAAGGCCAGCCGGGGTGAGCTCTCGCCGTACAGCCGGCCGCCGATCGAGATCCACGCGCGGATCTCGCGGTCGACGAAGGACTCGCCGTGGCCGACGTACCCGCCCAGCGACATGCCCTGCCAGAACCGGTGCACCAACTCCTGCGGGGTGAGGTTGCCCCACCTCCGGCCGGCGTTGCCCTCGTAGCCGATCTCGTCGATCACCACCGGCTTCGGGCAGGCTCGCCACTCCCCCACCTCGGCGCCGTCCCAGTGCTGGACGCTCTGGTGCGTGATCCACGGTTTGCCGAAGTCGTACGGCGAGAAGATCTCGTACATCTTGGTGCCGTTGTGGATCGAGCGCAGCCGCTGGTACGGGTCGTACCGCTGGACCAGTTGGAGCAGCCGGTCCCAGTCGGCGATCGTCTTGTGGTGGTTGAAGTCGTACTCGTTCGCCAGCGACCACCACACGTTCCGATAGGCCCCCAGCCGGGCGACGGCGTACCGGAGGAAATGGGCGTCCTGCTCCGGCGTCATCGCGTCGAAGGCCCAGACCCCGCGGTCGTACGGGTGGAACAGGATCAGGTCGGCCTGGACCCCCAGCTCGAGCAGATCGGCGACCCGGCTCTCGAAGTGCCGGAAGAACTCTGGGTCGAACCGGCTGACGTCGACCTCGCCCGGCTCGGTGCCGACGAACGGCAGCCGCTCGGGACGCATCCCGTCCGTCGGCAGCAGGCACATCCGCACCTTGTCGAACGGCGACCCCCGAAGCGCCGCCAGGGTCAGCTCCTGGATCTCCTGCGACTCGTAGGTCCAGTGGTAGCAGGTGGTGCCGATGCAGTCGTACCTCGTACCGTCGGCGTACGCGAAGTGGTGCGCGCCGTGCACCCCGACCGGCCCGTGGTTGCCCGGGCCGGGCGGGACGCACAGCAGCTCACCGCGATGACCGTCCAGCTCCGGAGTGGAGCTGCTGGTGACGAACTCCCAGCGGCCCTCGCGATCCGGCATGAACCGGGCCCGGTAGACCCCGTCGCCGTCGTAGAACCCGTCGACCGTCACCACCCGGTTCCGGTACCGGTACGCGACCCGCAACTCGACCTCGACGAACGGGTTGCCGCCGGCCGGTCCGGACAGGCTGATCTCGTGGACCGCCCATCGCTCGACCTTGTCCGCCAACGCCACCGGTCCGGTCATCTCCTTGCTCATGGCAACCGTTCCCCTGCCTCGATCCACTCCGGCGTCAGGACGACGTGCTTGATCGTCTTGCGCAGGAACGAGTACGCGATGTGCAACCTGCCGTCCCGGGTCTGCAGCAACGTCGGGTACGAGTAGCCGAACTCGTTGTCGCGGTACTCCTCGTCCTGCACCTGCAGGTTCCGCCAGTACGGCCAGGTGGCGCCGTCGTCCTCGGACATCGCCAGCGTCAGCGGCGTCCGCAGGGTCTTGCGCCGGATCCCGCCCTTGCCGTCCGGCACCCAGCGGAACTGGTCCCGCTCGGCGCTGGAGTCGTTGAACACGAGCACCAGCCGGCCGTCGTCGAGCCGCAGTACCTGGATCGCCGAGTTGTTGTTCGGCAGCGTCGTCTTCTCCGGCGCCGACCAGGTCAGGCCGGAGTCCTTCGACACCGACCGGTGGATCCGGTCCGCGGCCCGGCTGCGGAACAGACCGAGCAACTCGCCGGGCGCTAGTTCCACCACGCTCAACTGCACCTGCCCGAGCCCGTCCGGGATCTCGACCGGGGTCCAGCCGCGGCCCTGGTCCGGGCTCAGCTGGACCACGCTGGCCTCACCGTCGGCGTCACAGTGGTAGGCCGGCAGCAACCAGTCGCCGTTGCTCAGGACAACGATCGGGTTGCGCAGGAAGCTGCCCGGCCGGTCGAAGACCACCGCGCTCGGTCCCCAGGTCAGGCCGCCGTCCTTGGACAGCCGGCGCAGGATCCGGGAGGACGTCTGGTCGTGCGGCTCGTTGGTCGTGTGCAGCAGCGAGACCTCGCCCGACGGTGCGACGAACAACAGCGGGTTCTGCTCCGACCGCTCGGGGTCGTCCGACATCACCTCCGGCACCGTCCAGGTGTCCGATCCCGCGGGCAGCCGGGACAGCACGATCCGCGTCTCGGGCTCGCCCTCGCCGGGCCCGTTGAACCAGGCACAGAGCAGGGCACCGGTCTGCGTCTCGACCAGCGTGGCCGCGTGGCTGTCGCCCGGATGGAGGGTGGGCAGCAAGGCCTCCCGGACGTCCGGCCCGGCGGCCGCCTCCCGGAGGCGGCCGTCGAACCTCGGATCGATCGTCACCACGTGAGGCCCGCGGCCGCCTGGGCCTTGATGTAGGCGGGGATGTCCAGCTGCTCGGCGACCTGCAGCGACGAGTCGACGTCCATGCCGTCGATCAGCACGTGCTGGCGGAACACCTTGTAGAGCGGGATGTCCCAGTACTCGGTGTTCCGGTAGTTCTTCACGATCGCGTTCTCGCCCCAGTAGACGGCCGAGGTGTCGATCCCGCTCAGCTCCGGGATCGCCGTGCCGAACGCGTTCACCACCGCCTCGGTCTGCCGGACCGCCTTGACGCCGTACGACGACAGCCGGGTCTGGATCTCCTCCGAGACCAGGTACTTGATGATCTCCAGCGACTGCGCCTTCTTCGGCGACTGCGGCGGGATGAACGCGGCCCGGGCGTTCGGCTGGTAGATCGCGTTCGAGCCGCGGGACAGCACCGGCATCGAGGTGACACCGATCTTCACCGACTTGGCCCACTCCGCGAAGTCCGCCGCGTCGTCCTCCTCGACGTAGAGCGGGCTGAGCGAGTAGGCGTTCAGCTTCGACAGCGTGTGCACGGCCATCGCGACGTGGCCGGGGAAGCTCATGTCGCCCTTGAAGAAGTCGTCCGGGGTGGTGAACCCGTTGCCCGGCAACTGCAGGAACCGGTTCATGTTGTGCGCGACGGACTTCCACTCCGCCGAGGTCAGGCTGACCTTGACGTCCTCCGGCGCCGGCTGCTCGGACGAGCCCGGGACGAACGGGTAAAGGCCGAGCTGGTTCAGCGCCAGGTAGTTGTCCGGGTGCTGCAGGTACCCCTTGTAGTGGTCGATCCCGTCCTGCCGGGTCAGCCCCTTCGCGGTCTTGTAGATGTCGTCGTACGTCGAGCCGACCGACGGGTACCGGGTGCGGAACTTGTCGAAGATCATCTTGTTGTAGAGCAGGACGTGCTCGTCGATGAACACCGGGACGCCGTACAGGCCGCCGTCGGAGCGGGACTTCACCAGCTCGACGCAGCCCTGGTTCAGCGCGGCCAGGTCGATCCCGGCCTGCTGAACGTCCGCGGTCAGGTCGCCGACCCAGCCGAGCGGCTCGAGGTCGCGGTCGATCCGGGTGCGCGGGTCCTCGATGATCAGGTCCGGCACCCGGCCGGCCCTGGCGATGTCCTCGTACCGGATCGGGTAGTCCCAGGTGGCGTACTTGATCTTCACCGCGGGGAACTTGGCCCGGATCGCGTCACCGAAGACGGTGTCGAAGTACTTGGTCGACTCGCGGCCGGCGTCGTCGCCGCCGAGCTCGAACGGCTTGAAGTTCGCCGCGAAGATGAACAGTTCGTCGTCGGCGACCGAGAACGGCTTGTTGTACCTGTTCGGGATGTCGACGCTGCCCTGTGCCGACCGGGCGCCGGCGCGTGGCGTCGCCGACGTCGAGCTGGTCGTCGCCGCGGCGGCGGTACCGACCGGCAGGCCGCCGGCGAGTGCGGCCAGTCCACCGAGCAGCGCGCTGTTGCGGACGAAGCCGCGGCGGGACAGGCCGGCCGGCTTGGCGCCGGCCTCCTGACCTTCGCCGGGGCTGGACGGGTTCTGAACTTCGGACATGGTGAGCCTTTCTGCTGACTCTTCTCGGGGCGGGTGGTGTTCGCCGGTCAGACCGTTGTGGCCGCGGCGACACCCTTCAGTTCCAGCTGCTCGGCGAGGTGGCAGGCGACCTTGCGGCCGCCGATCTCGCGCAGCGGGGGTACTTCGGTCCGGCAGCGCGCCTCGGCGTAGCCGCAGCGCGGGTGGAACGGACAGCCGGGCGGCGTCCGGGACGGGTCCGCGATCTCACCGCGGAGCACGATCCGGGACCGCTTCCCGCGCGTCCGTGGGTCGGGGTCGGGCACCGCGCTCAGCAGTGCCTCGGTGTAGGGGTGCAACGGCCGGGCGAAGAGCTCGTCGGTGGCGGCGGTCTCCACCATCTTGCCGACGTACATCACCGCGACGTCGTCGGCGACGTGCTCGACGATGCCGAGGTCGTGGGAGACGAACAGGTAGGTGAGGCCGGACTCCTCCTGCAGGTCCTTCAACAGGTTGAGGATCTGGGCTCGGACCGAGACGTCCAGGGCGCTGACCGCCTCGTCGGCGACCACGAGCCGCGGATCGAGGGCGAGCGCCCGGGCGATCACGACCCGCTGCCGCTCGCCCCCGCTGAAAGCGTGCGGGTAGCGGTGCGCGTACTCCGCCCGCAGGCCGACCCGCCGCAACAACTCCGCGACCTTGTCGTCGACCTCGGACCGGTTGCCGTGCCCGTGCACGCGCAGCGGTTCGGCGATCAGGTCGCGCAGCGTCTTGCGCGGGTCCAGCGACGAGTGCGGGTCCTGGAAGATCAGCCGCACCTGCGCCCGGTACGGCTTCAGCTCCTTGTCCGACAGCGCGGCCAGGTCGACCTCTCTGCCGTCCGCGCCACGGAACCGGATCGTGCCGGCGGTCGGTTCGTACGCGCGGACGATGCAGCGGCCGAGGGTCGTCTTGCCGCAGCCCGACTCCCCCACCAGGCCGAGCGTGCGGCCGGCCCGGATCGACAGGTCCACCCCGTCGACCGCCTTCACCACGGCCTTGTTGCGGCCGAAGAACCCGGTCTCCAGGGGGAAGTGCATGGTCAGGCCGTCGGTGGTCAGCAGGTTCTCGTCGCGATCGTTCACTGGTCCTCCTCGCCGTCGTACAGCAGACAGGCGACGTCGATGTCGTCGCTGCGGACCCGGGACGGCACTGTCAGATCGCAGGTGCCGGCCATGAACTCGTCGCAGCGCGGGTGGAACCGGCAGCCGGTCGGCCGCTCGTACGGCGGGGGCACGGTGCCGCGGACGGCCTCCAGCCGGCCCGCGCCGCGTTGGCCGAGCCGTGGCACCGAGCGGACCAGGGCCCGGGTGTAGGGGTGTTTGGGTGCCGTGAGCACCGATTCGGCCGGGCCCTGCTCGACCACCTCGCCGAGGTACATCACGGCCACCTCGTCGGCGACCTGCGCCGCGACGCCGAGGTCGTGCGTGATCAGCATGATGGCCATCCCCAGCTCCTTCTGCAGGTCCTGTAGCAGGTCGAGGATCTGCGCCTGCGTCGTCACGTCGAGCGCGGTGGTCGGCTCGTCGGCGATCAGCAGCCGAGGCCGGCACGACAGCGCCATCGCGATCATCGCCCGCTGCCGCATCCCGCCACTGAGCTCGAACGGGTAGGAGTCGACCCGGCGCTTGGGATCGGGGATGCCGACCCGGCCGAGCATCTCGATCGCGCGCTCCCTGGCGACCGCCTTGCCGACCTTGTCGTGCAACCGGATCGCCTCGATGATCTGGTCTCCGATGGTGTGCACCAGGCTGAGCGAGGCCATCGGCTCCTGGAACACCATCGCGATGTCGGCCCAGCGCACCTCCCGCAGCCGCTTGTCCTTGGCCGCCAGCAGGTCGAGCGGGTCGTCGTCCGGGTCGTCGCCGTGCAGCAGCACCTGGCCGCCGACGATCCGGGCCGGTCGCTCGACCAGCCGCAGGATCGACCGCGCGGTGACGCTCTTGCCGCAGCCGGACTCGCCGACGACGGCCAGCGTGCGGCCCCGGCTCACGGTCAGCGACACTCCGTCGACCGCCTTGACCACGCCGTCGTCGAGCTCGAAGTGCGTCTTGAGATCGCGCACCTCGAGCAAAGGCTGTGCCGGCATCGTTCCTCCTGAGCTGATCACTTGTAGGGGTCCGCGGCGTCGCGCAGGCCGTCGCCGACGAAGTTCATCGCCAGCACCACGACCACCACGGCCAGGCCGGGGGTGAGCAGCCAAGGCGCGGTCGCCACGGCTCGGATGTTCTGGGCGCCCTCGAGCAGCACTCCCCAGCTCACCGCCGGCGCCTGCAGGCCGAGGCCGAGGAAGCTCAGGCTGGTCTCGGCGAGGATCATCCGCGGCACCGCCATCGACACCGAGGCGATGATGTGGCTGGCGAACGACGGCACCATGTGCCCGAAGATGATCCCGCCGCGGCCGACACCGTCCAGCCGGGCCGCCATCACGAAGTCCTCCTCGCGCAGGCTGAGGAAGCGGCCGCGGACGTCCCGGGCCAGGCCGGTCCAGCCGATCATCGACAGGATCACCGTGATCGCGAAGTACCGGGTGAGTGGTCCCCAACTGCCGGGTAACGCGGCCGACAGGGCCATCCACAACGGCAGGGTCGGGATCGACATGATGAACTCGATCACCCGCTGGATCGCGTTGTCGATCCAGCCGCCGTAGTAGCCGGAGATCCCGCCGATCAGCAGTCCCAGCACGAAGCTGGCGAACACCCCGACCAGGCCGATCGACAGCGACACCCGGGCGCCCTCGATCAGCCGCGACAGCAGATCGCGGCCGGAGTGGTCGGCGCCGAGCAGGAAGAACGGCTGCCCGGCCGTCGTCGGCCCGATCAGGTGGATGTCGCTCGGGATCAGTCCGAGGATCTTGTACTGGTCACCGCGGACGAACAGGCCGACGTCGATGATCTTCGTCTTGTCGACCGTGAAGGTCTGCTCGAAGGTCTCCTGGTCGCGGGTCGAGGAGAACCCGTAGACGAACAGGCCGTGCTCGCCGGACACCTGGACCCGCTGCGGCGGTGCGTACGGCAGATCGGTGTGCGAGGTGTTGCTGCTCGCCGGGGCGAAGAACCCGCAGAAGGCCGCGACGAAGTAGATCGGGACCAGCACGATCAACCCGATCAGGGCCAGCCGGTGCTTGCGGAACTGACGCCACATCAACCGCCACTGCGGCAGCGCGCCGTGGTCCCGCAGGCTCTTGACCACCTCGGTCGAGGCGGGGCCAGGAACGCCCGCCGGATCATCGCGTTCCCCGACCGTCTCTGTCTGCTGAAGCATCCGTGCCTACCCCTTCTGGAGCCTGGTCCGGATCCGGGGATCCCACCAGGCGAGTGCGAGATCGCTGAGCATGGTGCCGATCACGGTCAGGGCGCTGAGGATCAGCACGAAGCTGCCGACCAGGTACATGTCCTGGCTCTTCACCGCGCCGAGCAGCAGCGGGCCGGACGTCGGCAGGCTCATCACGACGGACACGATCGTCTCGCCGCTGATCAGGCCCGGGAGCAGCCAGCCCACGGTGCTGAAGAAGGGGCTGAGCGACATCCGGACCGGGTACTTGAGCAGCAACTTCCACTCCGGCAGGCCTTTGGCCCGCGCGGTCGCGACGTACGGCTTGTGCAACTCGTCGAGCAGATTGGCCCTGGTGATCCGGATCAGCCCCGCGGTGCCGGCCACGCCGACCACCACGATCGGTATCCACAGATGGGACAGCAGGTCGACCAGTTTGCCCAGGTTCCAGGCGGCGTCGGCATACTCCGGCGAGAACAACCCGCCGACGCTCTGGCCGAAGTACCGGAAGCCGACGTACATCATCACCAGCGCGAGCATGAACTCCGGTACGGCCATCCCGACGAAGCCGAGGAACGACGCGACGTAGTCACCCGGCGAGTACTGCCGCAGCGCGCTGTAGATGCCGATCGGGAACGCGATCGACCAGACGAACAGCAGACTCGCCACCGACAGCAGGATCGACAGCAGCACCCGGTTGCCGATCAGGCTGGCCACCGACTGGTTCCAGGCGAACGACTGCCCCAGGTCGCCGCGCAGGACGATGCCCGAGATCCACTTCCCGTACTGGACCAGGAACGGCTGGTCCAGTCCGTAGTGGCGTTTCAGCTCCGCGATCTGCGAGTCGGGGATGTCCTGGCCGCGGGCCTCGGCGTTGCGGATCACCGTGGTCGTGTAGTCGCCCGGCGGCAGCTTGATGACGACGAAGGTGACGAAGGAGATCGCCGCCAGGGTCACCACCATCCACAGCAGCCGGCGGGCGAGGTAACGAGCCATCCGCTACTGCCCGATCGCGAACTGCTCGGGGTGGGACAGACCGGGGGCGACCGCCTCGACCATCTGGTCGGGCACGTTGTGGAAGTCGTTCTTCACCACACCGTAGGTGTTCGGCACCGAGCTGATCCCGATGTAGTAGAACTGCTCGGCCGCGATCTGCAGCACCTGCTTGCCGAGGTCGAGCGCCTTGTCCGCGTTCGGCTCCTGCCGGCCCTGGGTGAACAGGTCGAGCTGCTTCTGCACTTCCGCGGGCGGCTCCTCGCCCTCCTTGCCCTTCGTCTGGTACCACTGCGCCCAGGTGACGGCGTACCGCGCGCTGCCGTCGTTGGTCGGCACGTAGTAGTGGTCACCACCGGTACCGGTCGGCAGCAGAAAGGCGCCACCGGTCCAGGTGCCGGCGTCGTGGACGTTCGCCCGGACCCGCTCCTTGTAGAGGTCCTCGCTCATCGCCTGGGTGCGCAGCTCGACGCCGACCGCCGCCCAGCGCTTCTTGACGAACTCGATCGCCTCGACGTGGTCCGGGAACGACTCGCTGACCAGGACGGTCACCGAGACCGGCTTGCCGTCCGCGCCGAGCCGGCGACCGTTGGCCGCCTTCTTCGTCAGTCCCGCGGCGTCCAGGTGCTGGTTCGCCTTGGCGGCGTCGAACGCGAGGTGCTGGGTGGCCAACTGCTCGTTGTAGAACGGCGAGGTCTTCGGCGGCGCGCACTGCCAGGGCTCCCCCTGGCCGGCGTACACGGCGTCGATGATCTCCTTGCGGTTGATCGCGTACGACAGCCCGATCCGGAAGTCCGCGTTCGCGAACAGCGCCCGCTTGACGGGATCCTTGTGGGTCATGTTGATGCCGATGATCATCGTGTTGGTCAGCTGGGTCGGCACCTCGAAGATCCGGTAGCCGCCCTTCTGCCGGTTCTGCGCCACCACCGGCTTGTTCTGCGGCGTACCGAAGTTGCGGTACTGCATGCCGAACTCGCCGTTCATCACCTTGAGCAGCTCGACCTGCGCGTCCTGGACCACCTCGACCCGGGCGGCGTCGATGTACGGCAACTGACGGCCGGCGTCGTCGACCTTCCAGTAGTACGGGTTGCGGGTCAGCGTGACCGCGGAGCCCTTGCCGAGCGGCGTGGTCACCTTCCACGGCGCCAGCGTCGGCTGGTCCGGGTTGGTGAACGCGTTCTGCTTCTGGGTGAACAGGTCGGTCCAGCTGCCGACACCGGCCTTCTTGGCGGCCGCGACGACAGCGGGGTTGTACTTCTTGTGGAACTGCTGGAAGTAGTGCTTCGGCAGCAGCATCCCGTACGGACCCTCGCGCAGGAAGGTCGCGTCGGCGATCTGGCTGAGCAGCGACGGCTGCGGCGCGGTGTAGGTGAAGCGCACCGTGCGCTGGTCGACCTTCTCGATCGCGGCCAGCTTCTCGGTGTCTGCCGACAGGTAGACGTCGTAGATGCCGTCCGGGTGCAGGTCCTTGTCACAGGACACGTCGAGCAGCGCGAAGATCATGTCGTCGGCGGTGCACGGCTTGCCGTCGGACCACTTCAGCCCGTCGCGCAGGGTGAAGGTGAACACCTTGCTGTCGGCATCGACGGTGAACTCGCAGACGTTCGCCTCGATCTCGTCGTACCCGGGCTTGCCGGTCCGCTCCGGCTTCCAGCGCACCTCCGGCTCGTAGGCCAGGGCGTACCACAGCCACTGGGTGTCCTCCTGGGTCAGCATCGCCGAGCGCCAGGTCCCGCCGTACATCGCCTTGCCGGCCAGCGGCTTGATCACCGGCGGGTTCTTCGGCAGCCGCTCGGCCAGTGGCGGCAGCGACCCCTTGTCCACCAGTGCCTTGAGCATCGGCGACTCCTTCTCACCAGCGGCCGCGGCCTGCGCGCCGGCTCCGGCCGGCTTGGTGTCGAAGAAGCTGCAGCCTGGCACCGTGGCCACGGCCAGCAGACCGAGCCCTCCCTGCAACAACCTGCGCCGGTCGATCCGACGTTCCTGCATACCTCTGGACATCTCCACTCCCTGATGTGTCGGATTACTGCTCGACCGTGATGGCGCTGAATCGCGCGGTGCCGTAGTCGACGATGGCGTTGGTCTCCTGGCCGCCGTCGATGGCGAACCCGATGTAGAAGGTCCGGCTCGGCATCACCAGACGCTCGTAGCCGAACCGGTCCCACTTCGTCTTGTCCGTCGAGATGAAGGCCTCGAACTCGACCTCCCGGGACTGCGGACGCTCCCGGCGCAACAACCGGAGCCAGTACTGCGCCGCCGGGTCGAGGTACTCGTCCTCGTCCCACGGCCACGGTCCGACGCTCGGCGTCGGGCCGTCGGTCTGCTGGCGGATGGCCTGGGCCTTCATCCCGCCGTCGTCGGTGACGTTGGCCAGGCCGCCGTCGTCGTTGACGGTCCCGAAACCACCGGCCACGCCGAACCCGACGCCGCCGTACATGAACGGCGCGGCCGGGTCCAGGCTGTCGCGGATCATCAGGCCCGCGGTGAGCCCGTTCGCGATCTTGGAGTGCGTGTCGAGCCTGGCGGTGATCTGGGCGACCGAACCGGCGCCGCCGACGCTGAGTTTGCGGAAGACGTAGTGGAAAGCGCTGGTCCGGCCCAGGATCCGGCCGGACCCCTTGATCGTCAGGACCCCACCGTCGAGGCTGCCCGAGCCCGGCACCGGCGGCTTGCCGACCGCGGCGGAGGTCCAGCCCGGCGTACCGGTCTGCACGTTGACGTGCAGCGGGACAGCGGTCGACTGGGTCGCGGTCCCGTTCCGGTCGGTGGCCCGGGCTGTCATCCAGTAGGTGCCATCAGCAACCTTCGCCCAGCTGACCCGGTACGGCGCCTTGGTGGCGCTACCGATCAGCTGGTCGCCGGCGAAGAACTCCACCTTGGCCAGCTCGCCACCCTTGGCCGCCTTGGCGTCGGCTTCGACCGTGAAGGTCGGCGCGGTCCGCTGGGCTACGACCTGGTTGTGCGTCGGGCTCGTCAACCGGACGGTCGGGTTGCCGACCGGGTCCGGCATGATCGAGTTGAGGTAGTTCTCCAGGTTGGTGTAGCCGTTCGCGGCGACCTTCTGCGCGTCGGACGGGTCGTTCGGGTCCAGCCCGTTGGCCTGCTCCCACCAGTCCGGGATGCCGTCGTGGTCGGAGTCGACCGGCGGTTCGGCCTGGGCCAGCGGCGGGAAGCCACCGACCTCCTGCTGCGAGTTGATCAGTCGGCCGGTGCCGTCGCGGACGTCGTTGACGATCCGCGCGTCGGCGGCGTCGCGGCGGGGCAGGATGGCGCCCACGTTCGCGAGCACGGCCTCGTACGCCTTGGCCGGCGCCTGCACCTCGACCTGCTCGGTCAGCGCGAACGGCTTGGCCAGCTCATTGATCCCGCCGATCGGGTAGCGGATACCGCGCCGGTTGTGGGCGGTCACCTCGGGATGTCCGACCACGTGGTTGCCACCGACGTACCAGGCGCCGCCGCGGTTCGCCGACAGCACCACCGGTGCGACGTCGGCCAGCGTGCTCGGGCCCGGCTTGTAGTAGTTGCCGACGATGTTGATCCCGTTGGCCCACTCGCCGCCGTACACCGAGGTGTACCCGTGGTCGTAGATCACGTTGTTGCAGTAGTCCACCTCGAGGTTGAGGTTCTCGGTGTAGCCGAACCGCGGCTGCCGGCCGCCCTGGTGGGCGATCAGGTTGTGGTGGTAGGTGTTCTGCTGGCCACCCCAGATGCCGCCGTAGCCGTGCCGGCTCTTCGGATGCGCCGACAGCGCCAGCCCTTCGGCGATGATGCACCACTGGATGGTGACGTCGTAGTTGCCGTACGGCGACAGGCACTCGTCGACCGCCCAGCTGAACGAGCAGTGGTCGATGATCAGGTTGCGGATCTCGGGACTGACCGAGCCCGGCACGTTGGTGTTGAAGGCGTCGTCGGCGACCGCGGTCAGGTCGCCGAGCCGGAACCGCAGGTGGCGGATGACGATGTCGTGGGCGCCGCCCTTGACCCCGGTGGAGTGGCCGGACAGGCAGATCCCCCCACCCGGCGCGGTCTGACCGGCGATGGTCAGGTTGTTGCCGGCGATCAGCAGCTGGGACTTCAGCTCGATCGTGCCGGACACCCTGAACACCACGGTCCGGTCCGAGCCGGAGACGGCGTCACGCAGCGAGCCGGGACCCGCGTCGTTCAGGTTCGTCACCTCGTAGACGGATCCGCCGCGGCCGCCCACGGCCCACTTGCCGGCCCCCTCGGCGCCGGGGAAGGCCGGTATCCGGCCGTCGGCCACGGTCCCGGCCCGGGCCGCGCTCGCGGCCGGGGTCGCGCCGATCCCCACAGTGGCGGCAGCGCCGACCACTGCGGCGGTGCCCACGAAGCCGCGCCGGGTCCAGCCGGTGGCCGGATCGGTGGCTCGATCGGTGGAGGTTTCGGTCATCTTCACGCCTCACTTCTCGCCGGGGCGACGCATCGGGCGGCCCGCCGGGCGGAACAGGTGATGAATATCTAGTCATTGTCGAATGAAATAACGTGCCTCATGGTTGCGGAGGTTACGACGGAGTGTCAAGAGCGTGTCGCCGACCGCCGCCAGATCGACAAAACCTTGGCAGCAATCGTTTGCACGAGCCGTTGCCCGACGACGACGAGGCGGCTACGATCCCCGCCAGCCCGACCGCGCCGATCGGCGCACACCCTGGTAGCCGCCGATCGCGCCGACAGGAAGGTGTCTCACCCTCATGCCTCCAAGGCCCCGGACCGACCGTGCGGCAGCTGTCGCACCCGTCGCCTCGACCGCCCTTCGCCCGCTCCCCCTAGGCGCCGCGACCATCACCGCAGGTTTCTGGCGTGACCGTCAGGACGTCAACCGCAAGGCCACCATCCCCGCCGCCGGTGAGCGGCTGGAGGAGGCGGGCACCTTGCGGAACCTCCGCCGCGCGGCCGGCCGGGAGCCCGCCGCCGACGGTTTCACCGGACGGTTGTTCGCCGACTCGGACGTCTACAAGTGGCTCGAAGCAGTGGCCTGGGAGCAGTCCTGCGAGCCGTCCGAGGATCTTGCCGAGCGGCAGGCCGCGACCAGCGCACTGGTCGCAGCGGCACAGGAGCCGGACGGTTACCTCAACACCTACGTCCGGTTGGCGTCGCCCGGTGGCCGGTTCACCGATCTCGAGAAGGGCCATGAGCTGTACTGCGCGGGGCACCTGCTGCAGGCGGCGGTCGCGCAGTACCGCGCCACCGGTGACGGCACCCTGCTGACGGTCGCGACAAGGTTCGCCGACCTGCTCGCCGCCCACTTCGGTCCCGGTCGCGTCGAGGGGGTCGACGGTCACCCGCTGATCGAGATGGCGCTTGTCGAGCTCTACCGTGCCACCGGAACACAGTCGTACCTCGAACTCGCCCAGTACTTCGTCGAAGCCCGCGGGCACGGCTTGCTGGTCCCGCCCGGGCACCACGGCCCGGCGTACTTCCAGGACCACCTGCCGGTCCGCGAGGTCCGGATCCTCGCCGGTCACGCGGTCCGCGCGCTGTACCTCGCCTCCGGCGCCACGGATGTCGCAGTGGAGACCGGCGACACCGAGTTGCTCGACGCGCTCCGGTCGACCTGGCAGACGATGACCGAGAGCCAGACCTACCTGACCGGCGGCGCCGGCTCGCGCTGGTACGGCGAGGCGTTCGGCGACCCGTTCGAGTTGCCACCGGACACGGCGTACTGCGAGACCTGCGCCGCCATCGCGAGCGTGCAATGGAGCTGGCGACTCCTGCTCGCCACCGGGGACACCAAGTACGCCGACCAGGTCGAGCGCACGCTCTACAACGCGGTGGTCTCCGGCGTCTCGCTGACCGGCGGCGAGTTCTTCTACGTGAACACTCTGAAGGTTCGCGACGGCGCCTACGCCGACGACCAGCGTTCGGCCGTCGCCGGGCGGCAGCCCTGGTACGGAACGGCGTGCTGCCCGCCCAACGTGATGCGCACGCTCGCGTCACTCGACCAACTCGTCGCCACGTCGGACCAGGACGGACTGCAGCTGCACCTCTACGCACCCGCGACAGTGTCCGCTGACCTGCACGGTGAGCCGGTCGGTCTCACCGTCACCACCCGCTACCCCTGGCACGGCAAGGTGTCGATCATCGTCACCGAGTCGCCCGGCTCGCCGTGGACGTTGAGCCTTCGGCTTCCCGCCTGGGCCGAGGGGTGCACGGTCACGGTGAACGGCAGCGAGGAGCCCATTGGCCAGGTCGGACGGAGTCTGCCCCTGCACAGGCGGTGGCAGCAGGGCGACGAGGTGATCCTCGAGTTGCCGGTGCGGGCTCGTCGCACCTTGCCGGACGACCGGGTGGACTCGGTCCGCGGCTGCGTGGCGATCGAGCGTGGCCCGTTGGTGTACTGCTTCGAGCAACTGGACCAGCCTGAGGCGGTGGTCCTCGACCGTACAGCCGTCGTGGCGGGCGAACTGGTGGAATCCGACCAGCCGGGACTGCTCGGCGGCGTGACGACGGTTGCCGTACCGGGGCGCTTGCCGGACGGCTCGGCGACCACGTTGACCGCGATCCCCTACTACGCCTGGGCAAATCGATCGGTCGGCCCGATGACCGTGTGGATCGACGCCCGCTGACCGGCCAGTCCTCCCGACGGCCCGCTCCGGCGATGACAGCGCACCCCGTCATCGCCGGAGCGGGAGCCTCAGCCGAACAGTGCCGTCCGGACCACCCGCTGGGCGGCCATCGCGTCATGCCCGCTCTGCGCCGCCCGGAGCTGCTCCAGATCCAGTCCGGCGGCCCGGTCCTCCAGCGCACGCAGCGCCTCGATGCTCTCCCGGACCGCGTCGCCGGCGTTCTCGCGGTACGGGAAGAGGTCGAGCTTGAGCGGCCCCTCCCAGCCGATCGAACGCACCACGTGCAGGAACTCCAGCGTCTCCACCAGATGCAGCGATCCGGCGGTCAGGTCGTCGTCCCACTCGCGATAGTTGTCGTCCACCTCGATGTCGACCAGCCGGCCCATGCCGTGCGCCAGGCTCAGTGCCTCGGCCGGGTTCTCCTTGGCGAACAGCGAGTGGCCGAAGTCGATCACCAGGCCGACGTTGTCCACGTTCATCTGCTCGATTGCCAGCAGGCTGGCGGTGGCCGTCCCCCAGAACAACCGGTTCCGCGGCTCCTTGAGCTTGTACTCGATCCCGAAGGTGACGTCGGGGAACGCCCGCGCGACCGCGCCGATGCCGTCGATCGCGTGCCGGCGCAGGGTCGGGTAGTCGACCTGGAACGGGTAGTCGTAACCGTCCTGTCCCGGCCAGAACTTCACGTACCTCGCACCGAGATCCGCCGCCACCTGGACCGCCTCGTGGCCGAGCTCGATGGCCTGCCGGCGGAGGTCGGGATCGGCGCTGGTGAAGGAGCCGCTGCGGAAGCGCCGGTCGTAGATGACCGGGGTCACGCAGACCGCGGTCAGTCCGTGCTCGGCCAGCGCCTTCCTGACGTCGTCGACCTCGACGCCCGGATCGAAGGGATAGTTGAGATCAAGGCCCTGCAGGCCCGAGGCGGCGGCCAGCTCGATCGTCTGCAGGGTGCCGACCACCGGGCCGTAGCCGTCGGTGGCATAGCGATCGATGATCCGTCCGAAGGTCCACATC
Organism: Kribbella sancticallisti; assembly: GCF_039530625.1. Taxonomy (NCBI): domain Bacteria; kingdom Bacillati; phylum Actinomycetota; class Actinomycetes; order Propionibacteriales; family Kribbellaceae; genus Kribbella; species Kribbella sancticallisti. Next base: position 117,732 of record NZ_BAAAOS010000001.1, read on the forward strand.
CCGCCGGTGTAACCGCGTCCACTCGTCATCGTATCCGCATTTCTATTCAGAGTATGGGATTCTATTCCGAGCGTGACCGTAGGACGGCGCCCCGACGGTGTCAAGGGTGGAGCAGGTCAGCCGGCGACGAGTTGCTCGGCCACGGTGCGGTCGGTGATCAGCACATCCACCCAGCCACCGAGCATGGCCGCGCGGATCGCGGCGTACTTGCGCATGCCGCCCGCGACACCGACGCACCGCAAGTCGCCACTGCGCAACTGGTTCGCGGACAGACCGAGCACCCGCTGGTCCAGGTCCGACCGCACCTGCTTGCCTTTGGCATCGAAGAAGCGCAGGCAGATGTCACCGACGGCGCCCTGGTCCCGCAACACCTTCTGATCCTCCGCCGAGATGGCGTTACCGCTCTCCCTGAGCAGTGCGGAGGGCTCGAGGCTGCCGATCCCGACCAGCAGCAGGGTGAGCCGGGACCAGGCCTCCATCACCTCGCTGACCACGCCGTCCTTCATCAGCGTCCGCTTCGCCCCCGGACTGCCGACCAGACCGGGCACGGGCAACTGCACCGGCGCCGCGCCGGTGAGGTCCGCGAGCCGGCTGACCAGCCGGGCGGCGCTCGCCTGAGCGGCCGGATTGCCGACCCCACCGAGGATCTGGACGACCTCCTCGGCCACCCGGGTCGGCCGGGGCGTCATCGACTCCACGGTCGCCAACAGGGTCGAACTCCACGACGAGATGCCGATCCGGTCACCACCGGTCAGCGTGGTCTCCAGGTACACCGCCGCGGCAGCGCCGAGCGCCGGGATGACGTGGGCATCATCCTCGCCACTGGCGTCGACGACGATCACCTCGCGCAGCCCGTAGCGCTGCTCGACCGCGTTCTCGAGTTCGGTGTGCACGCCACCGGGCGGGATCACCACGGTACGGACGATGCCGGCCATCACGGCCTGTTTGAGCAGGCGGGACACCCGGGGCTGCGAGATGTGCAACTGGGCGGCGATCTGAGGCTGCCGGACGCCCTGCTCGTGGTACAGCTTCGCGACTTTGGTGAGCAGTCGCAGATGGTCGGCGGACGGCTGTCGCTGGGCTCCCGCCCGCGCACCGGCCCGGCCCGCACTCGCCGTCGTCATGCTCGCCCATCCCTGTCTCGAGTCCTGGCTAGAGCATGCCACGTCCGGCCCGGCGGGATGCCGGTGACCGGACGGCCGTTGACGCGCCGTGGGCCCGACCGGCAGTATTGGAACATCCATGCACTAGTGAATAGGTATTCTATGTTGACCTCGAGCCGCCCGCAAGTCGAGCAATGGCAAGCGTTCCGGGCCCGGATCCACGGTGCCGGCCGGGACGAACGGGCCAGTCTGCTCGCCGCCGCCTCCGATCAGGTCCGCCGCGATGTGCTCACGATGATCGAACGGGCCGGCCTGGGCCACGTCGGCGGCGACTTCTCCGTCACCGACATCCTCCTCACCCTCTACGCCGCCGTCCTGTCGGTCGAGCCGGCCAGGCCCGACTGGCCGGACCGGGACCGGTTGATCCTCAGCAAGGGGCACAGCGCGGCCGCGCTCTACGCCACGCTCGCCTCCTGCGGCTTCTTCCCGGCGGCCGCGCTCACCACCTTCATGGCTCCGCTGTCGGCGCTGAACGGCCACCCGGACCGCACCAAGGTGCCGGGGGTCGAGACCAACACCGGGCCGCTCGGCCACGGCCTCCCGGTCGGCGTGGGCACCGCGCTCGCCGCCCGGCTCCGGCACAGTTCCGCCCGCACCGTGGTCGTCCTCGGCGACGGCGAACTGCAGGAGGGCAGCAACTGGGAGGCCGCGATGTTCGCCGCCCACCAGCGGCTCGGGTCGATCACCGCCGTGATCGACCGCAACGGGCTGCAGCAGGGCGCCCGGACCGAGGACACCAACGCCCTCGAGCCGCTGGCCGACAAGTGGCGCAGCTTCGGCTGGCACGTCACCGAGGTCGACGGCCACGACCACGCGAGCCTGGCCGAGGTTCTCGCCCACACGGCGCCGGACCGCCCGACCGCGGTCATCGCCCATACCCAGAAGGGACGTGGCGTGTCGTTCATGACGGATCGGGTCGAGTGGCACCACAAGGTTCCCAACGACGACGAACTCGCCCTGGCCCGAGCGGAGCTGAGCCGATGATCGAGTCCACCCCCGTCCACCCCGTGGCCGGCGTCCGGCCGGCGGCCGATCCACCCGCGTTGTTCGACTGCCGCAAAGCGTTCGCCGACGAACTCGCCACCCTGGCCCGGACGGACGAGCGGGTGGTGGCCGTGTGCAACGACTCGGTGGGTTCCAGCAACCTGGCCGGGTTCCGCGACGAGTTCCCGGACCGGCTGGTCAACGTCGGCATCGCCGAGCAGAACATGGTCGGCGTCGCCGCCGGGCTCGCCAACGGCGGCCTGATCCCGTTCGTCTGTGCCGCCGCGCCGTTCCTCACCGGCCGCGCGCTGGAACAGATCAAGGCCGACATCGCCTACGCCGACCGGCACGTGGTGCTGTGCGGGATGAGCCCGGGCGTCGCCTACGGCCAACTCGGCCCGACCCACCACTCGATCGAGGACCTGTCCTGGCTGCGGGCGATCGCGAACCTGCCGATCGTCGTACCGGCGGACCCCGAGCAGACCCGGGCAGCTGTGCGGTGGGCCCTGTCCACCGATGGGCCCGGCTATCTGCGGGTGTCGAGGACACCGGTACCGGAACTGTTCGCCCCCGGAACGCCGTTCGAACCGGGCCGGTTCCTCCAGTTGACCGAGGGCGAGGACGTGACCCTGATCGCCGCGGGAACGCTGGTGTGGCGGGCTGCCGAGGCGGCCGCGGTACTGCGGGCGGAGGGCATCTCGGCGCGGGTACTGGCTGCGCCGTTCGTGGAACCGCTCGACCAGGCGGCGGTCGTGGCCGCTGCCCGGGAGACACGCGGCATCGTCACGGTCGAAGAGGCCACCGTGAGTGGTGGTCTCGGGGCCGCGGTCGCGGGAGTGGTCAGCCGCTACTCCCCCGCCAGGGTGCGGTCGCTCGGCATCCCCGGCGTGTTCGCGCCGACCGGTGACGCCGAGTTCCTGCTCGACCACTTCGGCCTGACAGCCGGCGGGATCGCCGAGTCGGCCAGGCAGGTGCTCGCCGATGCCGGCCGCTAGACCAGTCGTCCTGGCCATCGACCAGGGCAGCAGCGCCACCAAGGCGGTCCTGGTCGACCAGCAGGGCCGGACCGTCGCCACCGGGCGAGCACCGGTGTCCGAGCGGCATCCGGCGCCGGGCCAGGTCGAGCTGTCCGCCACCGAGATCCTCGACAGCGTCCGCCAGGCGGTCGCCGACTGCCTCAGCGGGTACGACGCCTCGCAGGTGGTGGCCCTCGGACTGTCCACCCAGCGGGAGTCCGTCGTGCTCTGGGACTCCCGCGACGGTGAGGCGGTCGGACCTGTGCTCAGCTGGCAGGACCGACGTACCGTCGCCGAGGTCGAGCGGCTGGCCCAGCGACCCGACGTTCCCGAACTGGTCCGCCGACGGACCGGACTGCCGCTGGATCCGATGTTCTCGGCGTCCAAAGGCCGATGGTTGCTGGACCATGCCGATCCCGCCGCGGTCCGGTCCGGCTACCTGCGGCTGGGCACGATCGACGCCTGGCTGCTGCACCGCCTCACCGGTGCGGCCCGGAGCGAACTGGGGAACGCCTCCCGCACCCAGTTGCTCGGGCTGGACTCGGCCGCCTGGGACGACGAACTCCTGGGCCTCTTCGGCATCCCCCGCGACTGTCTCCCCGAGGTCGTTCCCTCGGCGGGATCGCTCGGCTCCTGTCGTGACCTGGCTCCGGTTCCGGACGGTGTGCCGGTCATGGCGGTGCTGGGCGACTCCCACGCTGCCCTGTTCGCCCACGGCGTCTGCGAGCCGGGCGTGGTGAAGGTGACGTATGGCACCGGTTCGTCCGTGATGGGTCTGGTCGACTCCGGGGCCGACGTCGCCGCCGGGCTCTGCCGGACGATCGCGTGGGCCGACCCGGAACCCCGGTTCGCCGTCGAGGGCAACATCCGGGCCACCGGTGCGACCATTCGCTGGCTGGCCGACCTCCTCGGTCGCCGCCCCGCTGAGATCGTCGCTCTCGCGGCCCGCTCCGGTAGCGACGGCGTCCACCTCGTGCCCGGCTTCACCGGCCTCGGCGCTCCCTGGTGGGACGGCTCCGCGGTCGGCCTGGTCAGCGGTCTCACCCTCGGCGCGACTCCGGCCCAGTTGGCCCGCGCCGCGGTCGAGTCGATCGCCTGTCAGGTCGAGGACGTGCTCGCCGCCGTCGACGCCACCGGTACGCCGGTGACCACGGTGCTCGCTGACGGCGGTGGCAGCATCGACGACGCCCTGATGCAACTGCAGGCCGACCTCAGCGGACGGGTGGTCCGGCGGTCGGCCGACGGGCAGCTCTCGGCCCACGGCGCGGCCCTGATGGCCGGACTCGGCTGCGGACTCTGGACCCGGGCCGACCTGCCGCGCCTGGCGCCGGCGTACGAGGACTTCCGGCCCGGGTTGGACGCGAGCACCCGCGCGTTCCGGCTGGCTGAGTGGCACCAGGCGGTGGACCGATCGCGCGGGACGACCAGACGCACCGAAGGAGCACGATGACGTACTACGAGGACCCCGGCCCCGGCTACGGCGCGCTGCCGCCGCGGGCCGCGCTGCGCTCCGACGCATCCCGGCTCAGCCTCAACGGGACCTGGCGGTTCCACCTGGCCGACTCGGTGGCCACGGCGCCAACCGGGTTCGAACGCGACGACTTCGACGACTCGGCGTGGGACCTGCTCGCCGTCCCGTCGAGCTGGCCGATGCACGGATTCGGCCGGCCGGCGTACACGAACCAGCCCTACCCGTTCCCGGTCGATCCGCCGTACGTGCCGGACGAGAACCCGACCGGGGACCACCGGCTCGAGTTCGAGCTGCCCGGGTGGTGGCATGGTCCGGCGGTGCTGCGCTTCGACGGGATCGACTCCTGTGCGCGGATCTGGCTGAACGGCGTGGAGCTCGGGGTGGTCCGGGGCAGCCGGGTGCCGAGCGAGTTCGACGTCGGTGAACACCTGCGGCCGGGGCGGAACCTGCTGGCCGTCCGGGTGCACCAGTGGTCCTCCGGGAGTTACTTGGAGGACCAGGACATGTGGTGGCTGCCCGGCATCTTCCGCGACGTCACCCTGATCGCCCGCCCGGTCGGCGGCCTCACGGATGTCTTCGTCCACGCGGACTACGACCACCTCACCGGCGCCGGCGCGCTGCTGGTGGAGGCGGACCCCGGAGCCCGGGTGAGGATCCCGGAGCTGGGAATCGAGACCGAGGCCGGCCGGCAGGTGATGATCCCCGCGGTCGAGCCGTGGTCCGCCGAGCTCCCCCGCCTGTACGACGCCGTGGTGGCGACCGACGCCGAGTCCGTCGAGCTGCGGATCGGTTTCCGGACGGTCGCGATCGAGGACGGGGTCCTCACCGTCAACGGACGGCGGGTCCTCTTCCACGGGGTCAACCGGCACGAGCACGACCCGGTTCTCGGCCGGGTGATCCCCGAGCACCGGTTGCGGCAGGAACTGCTGGTGATGAAGCGGCACAACATCAACGCGATCCGGACCAGCCACTATCCGCCGGACTCCCGGCTGCTCGCGCTGTGCGACGAGCTCGGGTTCTGGCTGATGGACGAGTGCGACTACGAGACGCACGGGTTCTTCCTGCTCGACTGGCGCGGCAACCCGGCCGACGACCCGAGCTTCGAGGCCGCTTCGCTGGACCGGATGCGACGGCTGGTCGAGCGGGACAAGAACCACCCGAGCGTGATCATGTGGTCGCTCGGCAACGAGGCCGGCACCGGGCGCAACCTGGACGCGATGGCCGCCTGGACCAAGCAGCGCGACCCCTCGCGGCCGGTGCACTACGAGGGTGACCTGAGCTGCGCGTCGGTCGACGTCTACAGCCGGATGTACGCCTCACACGCCGAGGTCGACGCGATCGGGCGCCGCGCCGAGGAGCCGCTGGACGATCCCGTACTGGATGCCCGGCGGCGGGCGATGCCGTTCGTCCTGTGCGAGTACTCGCATGCCGGAGGCAACGGTCCCGGCGGGCTGCCGGAGTACGAGGAGCTGTTCCACCGGTATCCGCGGTGCCAGGGCGGCTTCCTCTGGGAATGGATGGAGCACGGCATCAGCCGGCCGGGCGGCGGGTACGCGTACGGCGGTGAGTTCGGCGAGGAACTGCACGACGGGACGTACGTGCTGGACGGCCTGGTCTTCCCGGACCTGACCCCGCAGCCGGTCCTCGCCGAAGTCCGCAAAGCCTTCGAGCCGGTGCATCTGACGGTGGATCCGGACGCCCGGAAACTGCGGCTGGCGAACCGGTACGACTCCGCGGACACCTCGAACCTGGCGCTCCAGTGGGAGCTGGCGGACGACGGAGTGATCGTGGCCCGCGGTGTCCTGGACATGCCTGTGGTGGCGGCCGCGACGGAGGCGACGGTGGAGTGGCCGAAGAAGGCGCTCGACCTGCCTGGGTCCGATGCCGAGCGGTGGCTGACGGTTCGGGCAGTTCTCGCGGCCGACACGGCCTGGGCACCGGCGGGTCACGAGATCGCGTTCGGACAAGCCCGGGTCGGCGTACCACCGACAGCACCTAGGACAGCGGTCGATGCGGCGGTCCGGCCTGCGGTCGATGCGGCGGTCCGGCCCGCGGTCGCCCGTCGGCATGGCGGCGCGGTGGAGCTCGGGCCCGGACGGTTCGACGCTGACACCGGCCGGTTGGTCGGGCTGCACGAGTGGGACGTCGACCATGTCCCACTGGAACTTTGGCGGGCGCCGACGCAGCACGACGCGCGGACCTGGGACGCGACCACCCTGGATCGCAAGACGCGGTGGGCCGACGCGGGACTTCACCGGTTGCGCTATCGCACCGTGTCCCTGGAGAAGACTGTGTCGCTGGAGCAGTCGGCCGACGAGCTGACGGTGGTCACCAAGGTCGGTCCGGCCGCGGTCGACGCGGCCGTCCTCACGACCTACCGATGGACGTCGACGGATGGCCGGTTGACCGCCGCCGTCGAGATCGAACCGGTCGGGCGTTGGACGGTGCCGTGGGCAAGAGTCGGTGTGACCCTCGGTCTGCCCGCCGGGTTCCAGGACGTCACCTGGTTCGGCCTCGGCCCCGGCCCGGCGTACCCCGACTCGCGCGCCGCGGGCCGGGTCGGTACCTACACCGCGACCGTGGACGATCTGCAGATTCCGTACCTCTACCCGCAGGAGAACGGCGCCCGCGGTGACGTCCGCCGGGCCGAGCTGTCAGGACCGGCGGGGCGCCTCGAGCTGGCCGGTGACCCGGTGTTCTCGCTGACAGTCCGGCGCTGGACGATCTCCGAACTGGCCGCCGCTGCCCATCCGGAGGACCTGGTCCCCAGCGATCGCGTGTGGCTCACGCTCGATGCCCTCCAGCACGGGCTCGGCAGTCCTACCAGCGGCGCCCCCATCCTGCCGGCGCACGACCTGCAACCGCAGGCCCATCGCTTCACCTTCACCCTGGGCTGACCAGTGGATCCTCTTGTCCTGCTCCCCGATTTTCGACAGGACAAGAGGACCGGGTTCGCTGTCCCCCTAGGTCAGCCGCCAGGAGATCGGCATAGTCAGTACGCCGGTCGGCGGGAGGCCCAGGGCCGCGTAGATGGTGCTGGTGAGGCCATCCGCGGTCCAGGCCTTCGCTGTGGCGGCGAGGTCTTCGGTGGACTCCGGAGGCCTCAGTCGATCCAGCATCGAGCGGTGGGGAACTGCGGTGATGGCGATGTCGTCGCGGTCGAGGCCTGCGCGACTGCAGGCCAGCCGGATGGCGTGCTCGAACCCGCCGAGCTCATCGACGAGCTTGTTGGCATGCGCGTCGGCGCCGGTCCAGACCCGCCCGCGGGCCAGCGCCTCCAGCTCCTCCTCGGGCAGACCGCGATCCTGGGCCGCCTTCGCCACGAAGTCCGCGTAGATGCGGTCCAGGGTCTCCTCCAGTCGCTCCCACTGCTCCGGGGAGAACTCCTCCTGGGCCGAGTACATCCGCGCGTTCTCACCCTCCGACACGGCCTGCTGCGTGATGCCGATCCGGCCGAGCGCGTCCCGCACGACGCCCTTGCCGGACAGGACGCCGATGGAGCCGGTGATCGTGCCGGGCTGGGCCACGATGACGTCGGCCGGCATGGCCACGAAGTAGCCACCCGAGGCGGCGACACTGCCCATCGAGGCGATCACCGGCTTCCCGGTGGCTCGGAGCCGCAGCACCTCGTGGCGGATGGCGTCGGATGCGACGTAGGAGCCGCCCGGGCTGTCGATACGCAGTACGACGGCTTTGACCTTGTTGTCCTCGGCGACGGCGCGCAGAGCGGCGCCGATGGTGTCCGAGCCCGAGCTGGGACCACCGAGCGGTCCACCGCCGGAGTTCCGGCCGACGTTGATGCCGCCGGTCACACGCACCACCGCAACCACTGGCTTCTGCGGCCAGGGGAGGTTCTTGATGACGTCCTGGAGGTTCCTGGGGCCGCGGCGGATGTAGCGCTCGGCCAGCAGCGGGGTGGTCTCCCCCAGGCTCTTCTCGAGCGCGGTGTAAACGTCGGAGCGGTAGCCCAGCTGGTCGACCAGCCCGGCCTCCCGCCCGGCCTCTGCCGACAGTGGCGCGCTGTCCACGAGCTCCCGCACCTTGGCGGGCTCCAGCCCACGCCGTACGGCGATGCCCTCGACGATCTGCTCGTATGCCGACTCGGCCAGCCGCGCCGCCATCTCCTTGGCCGGACCGGTCATCTCCTTCTCGGTGAAGGTGTCCACAGCCGTCTTGTACTCCCGGCGCTTGCCGAACTGCGGGATCACCCCCGCCTTGTCCAGCGCACCCCGAACGAAGGTGGCCTGCACGGACACCCCGGTGACGCCGAGTTCCCCCGACGGCTGCACCCAGATCTCGTCGAACGCGGTGGCCAGGTAGTACGGCACGGTCCCCGTGCTCACTTCCCCGAAGGACTCGGTCCAGGCCACCGCGCTCTTCCCCGTCGCCCGGAACTCCGCAACGGCCTCCCGAAGATCCTGCACCTGAGCCAGCGACAACCCCGGCCCACCCAGATGCGCGACCAGCCCCACCACGCCGTCGTCCTCGCCCCCCTTCCGCAACGCCGCGACCAACTCACGCAAGGTCGGAAGATGCCGAGCCCGGAACGCAGCCAACGGCGACCCAGGCGGCGTCTCCAACACACCCCGAGTCAGATCCATCTCCAGCAAAACACCCGTCATACCCCGACCCTAGACAGGCCGGTCAAAAGTTCTACTCGAGAACCCAGAACTGCCAGCCGGCGACGCTGCCATCGATCTGCACGGCCACCGCGTTCGGATCGTGGGGATTGGCTGTCTCAGCCACCAGTAGCGCCGTGGTCTCGAGGTCTCGGTGCTTGCCGCTCACCGGCCCCACAGGTCGAACGGAACCAGTGCGTCAACCGGTTCGGCGGAGAAATGCTTGCCACTGCGAAACTTCATCCAGTGCCCCCCTCAGGTCACGCTAGGTGAGCCTAGTGACCTGAGGTCGTGAAGTCAGCAGGTGAGCACAGACTCAGAGGTAAGTCTGGGTGCTGGGGGGTGCGGATTCCATCCAGGCGAGGACGCCGGTGAGGGCTTCCTCGGTCATGGCGAAGTGGACGGTGCGGTCGCGGAGGTCGGCATCGACGATGACGTGGCCGGCGTAGGTGACCAGGGGTTCGTTGCCCATCGGGCGGCGGGTGGTCACGCCTTCCAGCTGGCGGCGGTTCACCGTCAGCTTCGGCCACCAGGCCAGGCTGAAGACGCGGAACCACTGGAGGTCGTCACCGACGTACCGGGCCAGGCCGAGGGCCCAGCCGCGGCCGTGGTCCTTCTGGGCCAGTTGCAGGCTGCAATCGAACGTGCCGCCGTCCCTGGACAACCAGCGACGACGGCACGCGAAAGCGGCGATCAGCAGTAGGGCGGCAAGCAGACAGACCCCGAGAACATCGAGGGCTGTCCTCATAGTGCGCCGACCTCATTCCTGGTGCCATCGATGTGGTGGCACCGAGCCCCAACCTACTGACTGTGACGATATTCAATTATGGCAGGTGGGGTCAGGACGCCTTCTCGGCGGCCCTCACCCTGGCCTCGGCGAGCCGCACGTGCTCCTGCTCGTCCTCGGAGTCCATCCCAGCCGCCTGAGCCTGCTCGAGCGCTCGCTTGGCCTCTTCCAGGTCGATGTCGTGACCCATCTCGGCATTCTCGGCCAGGATCGAGACCCGGTCGTTCGCCACCGAGATGAAGCCGTCCGGCGCGGCCGCGACGAAGTACTCGTCGTCGACGGTCCGCACCTGGACGGTGCCACCCTGCAACAGACCCAGCAGCGGCGCGTGCCCCGGCAGGATGCCGACGTCGCCGTCGGTGGTGCGGGCGATGACGATCTTCGCCTGCCCCTCCCAGACCGTCCGCTCGGCCGCGACCAGCGCGACCTCGAGGTGCTTGCTGCCGGATTCGTCGGCCATCAGAGTTCCTTCTGGAGCTCAGCCCAACGCCGCTCGACGTCGTCGAGCGAACCGACGTTGAAGAACGCCTGCTCGGCGATGTGGTCGCACTCACCCTCGGTGATCTTCTTGAACGACTCGATGGTGTCCTTCAGCGGCACCGTCGAACCCGGGGTGTTGGTGAACTTCTCCGCCATGTAGGTGTTCTGCGACAGGAACTGCTCGATCCGGCGCGCCCGGGCGACGGTGATCTTGTCCTCTTCGGACAGCTCGTCGACACCCAGGATGGCGATGATGTCCTGCAGTTCCTTGTTCTTCTGCAGGATCTGCTTCACCCGAACGGCCACGTCGTAGTGCTCCTGGCCGATGTACTGCGGGTCGAGGATCCGCGACGTGGAGGTCAGCGGGTCGACGGCCGGGTACAGACCACGCGACGCGATGTCACGGGACAGCTCGGTGGTCGCGTCCAGGTGGGCGAAGGTGGTCGCCGGCGCCGGGTCGGTGTAGTCGTCGGCGGGCACGTAGATCGCCTGCATCGAGGTGATCGAGTGACCCCGGGTCGAGGTGATCCGCTCCTGCAGCACGCCCATCTCGTCGGCCAGGTTCGGCTGGTAACCCACCGCGGACGGCATCCGGCCGAGCAGCGTGGAGACCTCGGAACCGGCCTGGGTGAACCGGAAGATGTTGTCGATGAACAGCAGCACGTCCTGGCCCGCGACGTCGCGGAAGTACTCCGCCATCGTCAGCGCCGACAGCGCGACGCGAAGACGCGTGCCCGGCGGCTCGTCCATCTGACCGAAGACCAGCGCGGTGTCCTTGAAGACGCCGGCCTCTTCCATCTCGTTGATCAGGTCGTTGCCCTCACGGGTGCGCTCACCGACACCGGCGAACACCGAGGTGCCACCGAAGTTGTGGGCGATCCGGTAGATCATCTCCTGGATCATCACGGTCTTGCCGACACCCGCACCGCCGAACAGGCCGATCTTGCCGCCCTGGACGTACGGGGTGAGCAGGTCCAGCACCTTGATGCCGGTCTCCAGCATCTCGGTCTTGGACTCGAGCTGGTCGAAGGCCGGGGCCTTGCGGTGGATCGGCCAGCGCTCGGTGATCTCGAACTCGGACTCGTCCTGGCTCAGGCACTTGCCCGTGACGGACCAGACCCGGCCCTTGGTGACGTCGCCGACCGGGACGGAGATCGCCGCACCGGTGTCGCGCACCTCGGTACCGCGGACCAGGCCGTCGGTGGGCTTCATCGAGATCGCGCGGACGATGTTGTCGCCGACGTGCAGCGCGACCTCGAGGGTGATCGTCTGAGTGACGTCGCCCAGGGTGATGTCCACCTCGAGGGCGTTGTACATCTCCGGCATCGTGTCCGCGGGGAACTCGACGTCGACGACCGGGCCGATCACCCGGGCGACGCGGCCAACGGCACCCGCCGCGCCGCTGTTGTCTTTCTCGGTAACCGTGGCAGTCATCTCTCTCACTCGCTCCCGGCGGATGCGTCGGCCAGCGCACCGGCGCCACCCACGATCTCGCTGATTTCTTGGGTAATTTGGGCTTGACGCGCCTGGTTGGCCTCACGCGTCAGTCGCTCGATCAGGTCCTGAGCGTTGTCCGTCGCGGACTTCATCGCCCGCTGCCGGCTGGCCAGCTCGGACGCGGCAGCCTGCAGCATGCAGTAGTGGATCCTGCTCGCGACGTACTTCGGCAGCAGTCCGTCGAGCACGTCCTCGGCGGACGGCTCGAACTCGTACAGCGGCAGGACGTCGTCCGGCTCGGGGGCCTCTTCGCCCTCGACGACCTCCAGCGGCAGCAACCGGATCACGTCCGGGCGCTGCGTCAGCATCGACACGAACCGGGTGAAGACGACGTGGATCTCGTCCACACCGCCCTCCTCGGTCGGGGTCAGGAAGGTCTCGATCAGCGCGTCGGCGATCTCCCGGGCCCGGGCGAACGACGGCGCGTCGGAGTCGCCGCTCCACGACTGCGCGAGCTCGCGCTGCCGGAAGGTGTAGTAGGCGATCCCCTTACGGCCGCTGATGAACGACGCGATCTCCTTCTCGTCCTCGCGGAGCAGCTGGTTCAGCCGCTCACCCTCACGGATGACGGAGGAGGAGTAGGCGCCGGCCTGACCACGGTCCGAGGTGATCAGCAGCACCGCGGCACGCTTCGGATTCGGCTTCTCGGTGGTCAGCGGGTGGTCGACGTTCGAGAACGTCGCCACCGCCGACACGGCACGGGTGAGCTCACGCGCGTACGGACCGGCCGCCTGGGCGCGTTGCTGCGCCTTGACGATCCGGGACGCCGCGATGAGCTCCATCGCGCGGGTCAGCTTCTTGATCGTCGAGACCGAGGCCCGACGCTCACGAAGCTGCCGCAGACTGGCTGGCACGGTTGATCAGCCCCGCTTCTGCCGGACGATCTGCTCCTGCTCGACGTCCTCTTCGTCCATCGCCTCAGTCTCCTCCCGGCCCACCAGCAGCTCGCCGCCGGAGGTCTGGAAGGTCGGCTTGAACTCGTCCAGCGCGGCCGTCACGGCCTGCTGGGCGTCGTCCTCGAAGAGGTTCGTCTCGCGGATGCCGTCGAGGACGTTGCCCTCACGGCGCAGGTAGTCGAGGAACTCACGCTCGAACCGCAGCACGTCCTCGGTCGGCACGTCGTCGAACTTGCCGGTGGTGCCGGCCCAGATCGAGACGACCTGGTCCTCGACCGGGTACGGCGAGTACTGCGGCTGGCGGAGCAGCTCGACCAGACGCTGACCACGGTCCAGCTGACGGCGCGAGGTGGCGTCGAGGTCGGAGGCGAACATCGCGAACGCCTCCATCGCGCGGAACTGCGCCAGGTCCAGCTTCAGCGAGCCGGAGACCTTCTTCATCGCCTTCACCTGGGCGGCACCGCCGACCCGGGACACCGAGATACCGACGTCGATGGCGGGGCGGATGTTGGCGTTGAACAGGTCCGACTGGAGGAAGATCTGGCCGTCGGTGATGGAGATGACGTTGGTCGGGATGAAGGCCGAGACGTCGTTGGCCTTGGTCTCGATCACCGGCAGACCCGTCATCGAGCCGGCGCCGAGCTCGTCGCTCAGCTTCGCGCAGCGCTCGAGCAGGCGGCTGTGCAGGTAGAAGACGTCACCCGGGTAGGCCTCACGACCCGGCGGGCGGCGCAGCAGCAGCGACATCGACCGGTAGGCCTCGGCCTGCTTGGTCAGGTCGTCGAACACGATCAGGACGTGCTTGCCCTGGTACATCCAGTGCTGGCCGATGGCCGAGCCGGTGTACGGCGCGACGTACTTGAAGCCGGCCGCGTCGGACGCCGGGGAGGCGACGATGGTGGTGTACTCCATCGCGCCGGCCTCTTCGAGCGCGCCGCGCACGGAGGCGATCGTCGAGCCCTTCTGGCCGATCGCGACGTAGATGCAGCGGACCTGCTTCTTCGGGTCGCCGGAGTCCCAGTTGGCCTTCTGGTTGATGATCGTGTCGACCGCGATCGCCGTCTTGCCGGTCTTGCGGTCGCCGATGATCAGCTGACGCTGGCCCCGGCCGATCGGGATCATGCCGTCGATCGCCTTGATGCCGGTCTGCATCGGCTCGCGGACCTCCTGGCGGTCCATCACGCCGGCGGCCTGCAGCTCCAGGGCGCGGGTGCCCTCGAGGTCCTTGATCTCACCCAGACCGTCGATCGGCTTGCCCAGCGGGTCGATGACCCGGCCCAGGTAGCCCTCGCCGACCGGTACGGACAGGACCTGCCCGGTCCGGCGGACCTGCTGGCCCTCCTCGATGCCGCTGAACTCACCGAGGACGGCGACGCCGATGTCCCGGACGTCGAGGTTCAGGGCGATGCCCTGGCTGCCGTCCTCGAACTCCAGCAGCTCGTTCGTCATCACCGAGGGCAGGCCCTCGACGTGCGCGATGCCGTCACCGGCGTCGACAACGGTGCCGACCTCTTCGCGGGTCGCCGTCCCCGGTTCGAACCCGGAGACGAAGCGATCCAGGGCGTCCCGGATTTCCTCCGGCCTGATCGTGAGCTCCGCCATTATCTTCCGTCCCTGCTTCCTTGACCTAGCTGGCCTGGTCTGTTGGCTCTAGAGGTTTCCGTAACTAGCACTGGCCGCTAGCGCCATAAGATTTTGTCTTTAGGGGTCAGCCCGCGATGCGCCGTTGCGCCTCGTCGAGCCGGGCCGCGATGGTTCCGTCGATCACTTCGTCGCCGATGTCCACCCGGACGCCACCGACGACCTTGGGGTCGACGATCACGTTCAGCTGGATCTGTCGACCGTACTGCCGCCCGAGCGCCTCGGCGAGCCTGGAGCGCTCACCCTCGGTCAGATCGGTGGCCACCCGCACGGTCGCGATGCTCGCGTTGCGCCGGGCCGCCGCGGCGACCTGGTAGGACCGCAGCGACGCCGCGAAGCTCCGGCCGCGACCGTCCACCGCACGCTCGGCGAGCCGGACGGTGACCGGATCGGCCTTGCCCTCCAGCAGACCGTGGATGAGCTCCTGCCGTGCGGCCAGCGGGAGGTTGCGATCGCTCAGCTTGTCGCTCAGCTCCCGCTCCGCCGCGACCACCCGCTCGAGCCGGAACAGCTCGTCCTCCACCTCGTCCAGCTTGCGCTGGCCGTCGGCGTAGGCCACCTCGGCCTCGACGCCGAGCTGGTCGAGCGCGTTGCCGAGGTCACGGCTGCTGACCCAGCGGCCGGACACCGCGGCGGTCAGGATCTCCTGCGCCTGGGTGGAGATCTTGTCGCTGAACAGCTGGTCGACCAGTCCGGTCCGGCTCGCCAGCGAGCGGGCCGGGTCGGTCAGAGCGCGCCGGAGCGCGCCGTTGGAGTCGAGCAGCTTGGCCACCGAGAACAGCTCGGCGCCCAGGCTTTCGGTGACGGTGGCACCCGCCAGGGCCTCCTGGGCCCGGGCGAGCGACTCCCTCGATGCGCCGCGCATCAGCCGTCCGTTCCGACGGCCTGCCGTGCCGAATCCGAGGCCTCCAGGTCCGCCAGGAAGCGCTCGACGGTGCGACGCTGACGCGCCTCGTCCTCGAGCGACTCACCGACGATGCGACCGGCCAGCGACGTCGCCAGGGTGCCGACCTCCGAGCGCAGCGAGGCCACGGCCTGCGAGCGCTCCGCGTCGATCTGGGTCCGGGCGTGCGTCACGATGCGCTCGGCCTCGGCGTTCGCCTGCTCGCGCATCTCCGCGATGATGAGCGCACCCTGCTCGCGCGCGTCCTCGCGGATCTTCGCAGCTTCCTGCCGGGCTTCGGCCAGCTGCGCGTTGTACTTGTCGAGCGCCGCCTTCGCCTCGGCCTGGGCCTGCTTGGCCTCGTTCATCCCGCCTTCGATCGCCTGCGTCCGGTCGGCGTAAGCCTTCTCGAACTTCGGAACGACGACCTTGGCGAAGGCGATGGCCAGCAGGATCAGAAAGACGAAGCCGAAGATGATCTCGGCCGTGTGCGGCATCAGCGGACTGGGGGCCTCGCCCGCGGCCTCGCTCAGCGGAAGCACTTTCGTCAACATGTCTGAATCCTGTCAGTCAGGGGAAATGGTCAGCTGGCGCGGAAGACGAAGGCCAGGGCGATACCGATGATCGCCAGAACCTCGGTCACGCCGAAGCCGATCCACGCGATCGACTGCAGCTTGCTCTGCGCCTCGGGCTGACGCGCGGTGCCGTTGATCACGGCCGCGAAGATCAGACCGACACCGACGCCCGGGCCGATCGCGGCGAGGCCGTAACCGAGGACGGCGATGTTGCCGGCAATCTCGAGAGCGTTCATTGCAGTGTGTTCCTTTCGGTACGGATAGGGCTCTATCCGGGTTTCCGTTGCTACGGGTCTGTGAAGGTGGTGCGGATCAGTGCTCGTCGGCGATGGCGCTGCCGATGTACTGCGCGGTCAGCACGACGAAGATGTAGGCCTGGATGCACTGGACGAACAGCTCCAGTCCGGCGATCGCGAGGCCCATCAGCAAGGTGATGATGCCGACGCCGCCGAGCGCGATGCTGCCGGAGTGCAGCAACATGTACTCACCGCCCAGCACGAACACCAGCAGCAGGATGTGACCGGCGAACATGTTCGCGAACAGCCGCAGGCTCAGCGAGACCGGCCGGACCAGGATGTTCGAGATGAACTCGATCGGGATCATCAGCGGCATCAGCCAGACCGGTACGCCGGCCGGCATCGTCTGCAGCTTCAGGTAGCCGCCGACGCCGTGCTTCCGGATACCGACGGCGTTGTAGATGATCCAGCTCAGCGCGGCCGCCGCGTACGCCCAGCCGATGTGGCTGAACGTCGGGAACTGGATGAACGGGATCGACGCGGCCACGTTGTTCAGCAGGATGAAGAAGAACAGGCCGAGCAGGAAGGGCACGTACTTCATGTGCTCCGGGCTGCCGATCGCGTCCCGGGCGATCGAGTTCCGGACGAAGTTGTAGCCGAGTTCGCCGGCGAACTGCAGCTTGCTCGGCACGATCTCGGCCTTGCGGGAAGCACCCCAGAAGAACCAGAGGATCACGATCACCGACAGCGTGGCCACCAGGACCGGCTTGGTGAACCACTCCACGCCCGAGAAGATGGGCGGCAGTTCGAAACTCTCTGGACCGGGCGGGATGAACTCGGTCGAAACGCCGGCGATCACCGGGTCTCCTCTCGCGTCGTGCTCAAGTCGTTCGCCATAGGGCTAAGGGCAGGGCGGCTCAGGGCAAGGCGGTCAACTACGTCAGACCCGGCAGGGCTCAGGAACGCCCGTACCGGAAGTTCAGCAACAAGATGGTGAGGCCGGCACCGAGGACGATGCCCACCGGGAGTAGAAACTGGGTGCCCAGCCAGCGATCCAACCCGAACCCGATACCCCCGTAGACGAGGATTCCGCCGATCAAGTAGGACAGGACCCGCCAGCCATCGCCGGAAGTGTTCGGCGTCGGCTTCGGATCCTCTTGCTGGCTCATTGGCACCCGAAAGGTACCAGTCGGCGACACGCCGGGTCACATCGGCCCGAGCGGGGTCCGCAGTGCGCTTCACCACACCTGTGATCACGGTTGGGAAACGGCTATCCGAGGCGTGACGCAGGGTGATCATGCGTTCACCTCGTGGTCGAGATCGTAGATCGGGACGCGCAGCCGGGACCAGGCCCAGATCTCGCCGGCCATCCAGCCCATCACGACCACCATCGCGCTGAGACCCAGCGCGGTCAGGTTGACGTTCTCGGCCAGGCTGTCGGAACTGAGGGACAGGGCGAGCAGGCCGCCGAAGACCGCGATCCGGCCGGTGTAGGACGCCATCGCCACCGCCAGTTGCATGGTCGGCGACGTGCGGCGGGCCAGGTGCAGCGCGAGCAGACCCACGCCGGAGAAGATGATCACCATCAGCAGCCCCAGCAACGCTCCCCACAGGCCCTGGAGGCCGGCAGCGACGGCGGCGATCGCCGCGGCGTTCACGCCGACGACCAGCGCGGCAGCCAAAGCGCCACGCAACATCGCCAGAGCCGGGTGCCGAGTGGCCTGGCCGGCTTCTTTCTGGCTGCTTACTACGGGAGCCATCTGGTGGTTCCGTCCTGCTGGCGACCGGGATTCGAGCCCGCGGTCGTCGGGTGGGCGGGGTCAGGGGTGAAGCTGTTGTTCGCTGGTGCTTGTGAAAACTAGCACAAAGTCTGCACCGTCAGCAAAACAGCCTCCCTGCCGCTGTACGCGAACACCTTATCGGTAGGCCAGGAAGCCCACTGGTCTGGTCCCCCTGACGCGTGAACCACCCGTCCGGCGACTGCTCGCCGGTCAGACCCCGGCGAGAGAGCGTTCAGACCTCGGCGAGAGAGCGGTCAGGCCTTGGCGAGGGGTTTGATCAGACCTTGGCGAGGGGTTTGGCGGCGCGGTGCGGAAGGCCGGTGGTGAGCAGGATCGCGGTGACGGTGATGGCCAGCACCAGCAGCGCGGTCCACCAGCTCAGGATCAGGCCGAGCACGACGACGCCGTACGCGATCAGCGCGGTCCACAGGTACATCAGGAGTACGGCGCGGCGGTGCGAGTGACCCCGCTGCATCAGCCGGTGGTGCAGGTGCATCTTGTCCGCCGCGAACGGTGACCGGCCCGCCTTGGTACGCCGTACGTACGCCATCGTCAGGTCCAGCGCCGGGAGCGCCAGGACCGCGATCGGCAGGACCAGCGGGAGCAGGGCGGGGAGCAGGCTCGAGCCGCCGACCTCGTACGGGACCGCGTTCGGGTCCATCTGGCCGGTCAGGCTGATCGTCGACGCGGTCAGCATCAACCCGATCAGCAAGGCGCCCGAGTCCCCCATGAAGACCCTGGCGGGGAAGAAGTTGTGCGGCAGGAAACCCAGACAGGCTCCGGCGAGCGCGACGGTGATCAGGGCCGAGGTGGTCGCCCGGTCGAGGTTCTGCACGACGTTCAGCACGTAGGAGTAGATGAAGAACGCGGTCGCGCCGATCGTGGTCACGCCGGCGGCCAGGCCGTCCAGGCCGTCGATGAAGTTCACCGCGTTGGTGGAGACGAGCAGGATGCCGGCGGTGATCACCGCGAGCTGCGCGGGCGGCGGCGAGATGACGCCACCGGGCAGCGGCAGCCAGTACAGCTGAATGCCCTGCACGATCATCACGCCGACGGCCAGCACCATGCCGGCCAGCTTGGTGATCGGGTCCAGTTCGTAGAGGTCGTCGATCACGCCGACCGCGCAGATCACCACGCCGCCGATCAGGATCGCCCGGGCGTCGTGGGCGACCTGCAGGCTGTCGCCGAGGAACGGGAGGCTGGAGGCGACCGCGTAGCCGGCGATCAGGCCGGCCAGGATGGAGACGCCGCCGAAGTACGGGATCGGGACCTTGTGCACGTCGCGGGCACGGACCTTCGCGACGGCGCCGTACCGCAAGGCGATCTTCCGGGCCACGCCGGTCAGCAGGAAGGTCGTGGCCATCGCCACGAACAGGACCAGCAGGTACTCGCGCACTAGTCCGCAGGCCTCACATCAGTCTTCTCGTCCACCGGCTTGTCGTCGGCCGGCTTGTTGTCGGCGGGCTTGTCGTCCGCCGGCTTCTCGTCCGCCTGCTCGTCGGCGGCGAGCTTCTTTTCCACTGGCTTCTTGTCGTTGGACGCTTCGACGGGCGGTTCGGTTGGCTCTTCCGTGGACTGGTCCTCGGTGTCGGGCTTCTCGTCGGGCTCCAGGTCCGTGGTCGCCTCGGGGACGATCTCACGGATCTGCGCCATCGACAGCGCGCCGATCCGGACCACGTGCGGAACGTCACCGGTCAGGTCGACGATGGTGGACGGCTGCCCACCCGTCACCTCACCGCCGTCGAGGAAGACGGCGACGGAGTCGAGCAACTGCGCCTCGGCGTCGTACACGTCCAGCGCCGCCGGCTGACCGCTCTTGTTCGCCGAACTGACCGCGAGCGGCCCGGTCCGGGACAGCAGTTCCCGCGTGTTCTCGTGGTCCGGCACCCGCAGCGCGACGGTCCCCTGGGTGTCCCCCAGGTCCCACATCAACGACCCCTGCGCATGGCAGATCACCGTCAGCGGACCGGGCCAGTACGCCTCGCACAGCTTGCGGCCCGCCTCCGAGACGTCGGTCGCCAGCGCGTCCAGCGACTCGACCACCGAGATCAGCACCGGCGGCGGCATGTCCCGCCCGCGCCCCTTGGCGTCCAGTAGTCGCTGGACCGCGTCGGACTTGAAGGCGTCCGCGGCGATCCCGTACACGGTGTCGGTCGGCAGGACGACCAGATCGCCGGCCTCGATGGCGTCCACGGCCGCGCGGTAGGCCGGGGCCAGTTCATCACCGGTGAAGTCAAAGCGCTCGCTCACGCAGTGCATCGTGCCACCCGCGGGGCCTCACGTTGAAGCCGGGTTCTCCCCCAGCGGCCCGAGCGCGCTCCTGACAAATAATTGTCAGCTTTCCAGCGGCTCGCCCGAGTACGTGCATAGGATCCGCCCCATGACCGTTTTGGATTGCCGCGCCTCCGGCACGGCGGGCCATGGGGCCTTGGCTCCCGGCCTTCCCTCGTCACTCCGGTCGCTGCGCTCCCTCCACTCCTCAGTCCAGGCCGGGAGGCCCCATGACCGTGTCGCGTGAGTTTCTCGCCGGCCTGCCGAAGGCCGAGTTGCATGTGCACCACGTCGGATCCGCCTCGCCGCGGATCGTCGCCGAACTGGCCGCCCGGCATCCGAACTCGCCGGTTCCGGCCGACGCGGCCGCGCTGGCGGAGTATTTCGTCTTCACCGACTTCGCGAAGTTCATCGACATCTACCTGACCGTGGTGGACCTGATCAGCACACCGGAGGACGTCCGGCTGCTGACGTACGAGATCGCCCGGGAGATGGCCGCGCAGAACATCCGGTACTCCGAGCTCACCGTCACGCCGTTCACGTCGGTGACGCGCGGGATCGCGCCGGAGGCGTTCTGCGAGGCGATCGAGGACGCTCGCACAGCGGCGGAGAAGGAACTCGGCGTCACGCTGCGCTGGATCTTCGACATCCCCGGCGAGGCGGGTATCCCGGCGGCGATCGAGACCGCCCGGATCGCCACCGAGATCCGCCCGGACGGGCTGATTGGGTTCGGCCTCGGCGGGCCGGAGATCGGCGTACCGCGGCCGCAGTTCGCGCCGTACTTCGACGCCGCGCGTGCCGCGGGTCTGCACAGCCTGCCGCATGCGGGTGAGACGACCGGGCCCGAGACGATCTGGGACGCGCTGCGCGTGCTCAAGGCGGAGCGGATCGGCCACGGGACGTCCGCTATGCAGGACCCGGCGCTGGTCGACTACCTGGGCGAGCACCGGATCCCGCTCGAGGTCAGCCCGACCTCCAACCTCGCCACCCAGGTGGTCCGGTCGTACGACGAACACCCGCTCCGCGCGATGGTCGACGCCGGGCTGGTGGTCACGATCAACACCGACGACCCGCCGATGTTCGGCACCGACCTGATCAACGAGTACGCCGTCGCCACGGAGTTGCTGGATCTCGACGAAGAAGGCGCGGCCGAACTCTCCCGCACCGCCGTCCGGGTGTCTTTCGCCGAGGACTCGATCAAGCAGTCGCTCCTCACCGAAATCGACGACTACGTCACCAAGACAAAGAGCTAAATCGAGCTTCGCTCGGCCGGCAGGGCGGGAGCATGACGGTGGCCGGTCCGCCCCGCGGCCGGAAGGTGTACGACGTAGGCCGGCCGGCTGACACGCTTTGGCGTGGTTTATCGGGCTGGGCGTGGTTCCCTGGTTCGGTGGTTCTTCCCCTGAGGGCATCTGGTGCTGTGGTGGCGGTGGTGCTGGTGTTCGGCTTTGTCGCTGGGTGCAGCGATGTGGAGCCGGACGCTGGAGCGGCCGCACCCGCCGCCAAATCCACGCCGTCCCCGTCGCCAACCCCGTCCACGACGCCGGTACCACCCGCCCCCGCCGACGGGGAACTCCCCCGCAGCGGGCGGCAGATCTTCCCGAAGCACCAACTCGTCGGGTACGTCGGCCTGCCGGGCTCGCCCTCGCTCGGGCCGCTCGACAAGGACCTGGACGTGAAGGCCGCCAAGCTGGAGAAGCTCGCCAAGTCGTACGCGGCCGGCCGTACTCCGCTCCCGGTGATGGAACTCATCGTCGTGGTCGCGAACGGCCACCCCGGCAAGGACGGGCTGTACCGCAGCCAGATCCCCGACGCGAAGATCCAGAACTACCTCGCGGTCGCCCGCAAGCACCGGATGCTCCTGCTGCTCGACATCCAGCCCGGCCGGTCGAAGATCCTCACCGAGGTGAAGCGGCAGGAACGCTGGCTGAAGGAACCCGACGTCGGCCTCGCCTTCGACCCCGAGTGGGCGGTCGGGCCGGGGCAGGTCCCGGGCCGGGTGTTCGGCCGCACCACCGGCGCCGAGCTCAACAGCATCGCGACGTACCTGTCCGGGCTGGTCCGGCAGCACGACCTGCCGGAGAAGGTGTTCGTCTTCCACCAATTGTCGGCGCGGATCCTCAGCAACGAGCAGGCCTTCAAGCAGCACCCGGGCGTGGTCACGATCAAGTCCGTCGACGGCATCGGCAACCGGATCGACAAGGAAGCCACCTGGCGCAAGCTCACCCCGAAGATGGCACCGGGCGTGCACGCGGGCTTCAAGCTCTTCTACACCGAGGACACCCGGCACGGCCCGCTGATGACACCGGCCCAGGTGCTGGCTCTCAAGCCCCGCCCGGAGCTCGTGATCTACGAGTAGGCGCTAGATGCGGCGGCCGGTGGCGAAGCGGTGCCGGCCGGCCAGGTCCAGTTGGTCGCGGACCTCGGTGAACAACCCGGTCGAGGCGAACACCGCAGGAGCCGACTCCCCCTGCACATCGGCGTGCTCGCAGCCGAACCAGCCACCGGGCTTCAGCAGCCGGCCAGCCGTGGCTGCAACCACCTTGATCTCGTCCAGGCCGTCGTCCCCTGACCACAGCGCCAGCGCCGGGTCGTGGTCCCGCACCTCGGCAGTGACGGACTCCCAGGCGGTCAACGGGATGTACGGCGGGTTGGAGATCACCGCGTCGACCAGTCCGTCAAGCTCCGGCAGGCACCCGTCGATGTCACCCTCGTGCAGGGTCGCTCCGGTGCCCTCCAGGTTCCGCCGGGCCCACACGCAGGCCTCTGGCGACAGCTCGACCGCGTGAACCGTACTGTCGGGGCGCTCGGTCGCCACTGCCCCGGCGATGGCACCCGAGCCGCTGCAGAGGTCCACGACAACCGGGTCTTTCACGTCGGCGATCCGGTCGAGGATCCAGCCGACGAGCACCTCGGTCTCGGGCCTCGGCACGAATACGCCCGGCCCTACTGCGAGCTCCCGGTAGCGGAAGGCCGCAGTACCGGTCAGGTGTTGCAGGGGTTCGCGCTGGGCGCGGCGGGCCACTAGTTCGTCGTACTGGGTGAGCTGCTCGGGGGTGGGCGTCACCAGGTTGAGCTGCAGGCGGCTGACGCCGGACACGAAGGCGAGGAGCTCCGCGGCGTCATAGTCGGGCGAGGCCACCCCGGCCGCTTGAAGCTCCGCGGTGGCCTTGGCCAGCAGGTCTCGGATCACTGGGAGTCGACGGCCTCGAGACGGGCGGCGAGGTCCGCCTCGGTCAGGGCCTGGATGACCGGGGCGAGATCGCCGCCGAGCACCTGGTCGAGGTTGTGCGCCTTGTAGCCGACGCGGTGGTCGGAGAAGCGGTTCTCCGGGAAGTTGTAGGTGCGCACCCGCTCCGAGCGGTCGACCGTACGAATTTGCGACCGGCGGGCGTCCGATGCCTCCTGGTCAGCGGCTTCCTGAGCAGCGGCGAGCAACCGCGACCGCAGTACGCGCATGGCCTGCTCGCGGTTCTGCAGCTGGGACTTCTCGTTTTGCATGGAGACCACGATGCCGGTCGGGATATGGGTGATGCGGACCGCGGAGTCCGTCGTGTTGACGCTCTGACCGCCCGGCCCGGAGGACCGGAACACGTCGATCCGCAGGTCGTTCTGGTCGATCTCGACGTCGACGTCCTCCGCCTCGGGCAGCACCAGGACACCGGCCGCCGAGGTGTGGATCCGCCCCTGCGACTCGGTCACCGGCACCCGCTGCACGCGGTGCACGCCGCCCTCGAACTTCAGCTTCGCGTACGGCGCGTCGCCCGGCTCAGGTGTTCCCTTGGCCTTCACCGCGACGGTGATCGACTTGTAGCCGCCCAGATCCGAGTCGGCCGCGTCGATGATCTCGGTCTTCCAGTTCTGCGACTCGGCGTACTTCAGGTACATCTTCAGCAGGTCGCCCGCGAACAGCGCGGACTCGTCGCCGCCCTCGCCGGCCTTGATCTCGAGGATCGCGTCCTTGTCGTCGCTCGGGTCGCGCGGGACCAGCAGCACCTGCAGCTTCTCGGCCAACTCCTCGCGCCGGTGCTCCAGCTTGGTGGCCTCCTCGGCGAAGGTCGGGTCCTCGTGCGCGAGTTCGCGGGCCGCCTCGATGTCGTCCGCGGTCTGCAGCCACTCGTCGTAGGTCCGGACCACCGGCGCCAGCGCGGCGTACCGCTTGCCGACCTGACGCGCGACAGCCTGGTCGGAGTGCAACTCGGGATCCGACATCCGCCGTTCCAGCTCGGCGTACTCCGCCTTGAGCGTCTGCACCGCTTCGAACATGCCCCGCACTCCCTTCCTTCGACCAGTCTGGGCAACGCAACGGCGCCGGTCCCGAATCCCGTGGGGGGACTCGTGGACCGGCGCCGGAAAGTCGCTACTTCTTCGCGTACCGCTTCTCGAAGCGGGCCACGCGGCCACCGGTGTCGAGAATCTTCTGCTTGCCGGTGTAGAACGGGTGGCACTGCGAGCACACGTCGGAGTGGATGACGCCGTTCTCAGCGGTGGAGTACGTGTCGAAGGACGCGCCGCAGGCACAGGTCACCTTGGTCGCCACGTAGTTCGGGTGGATGTCGCTCTTCATGGATCTCCTCGAGTCAAAGGCGCCCCGGGTCGCCCGCCGACTGCGAACGTGAACCGGAACCAACAGACAAGTCTGCCATCAGACCCCCCGACCTGACGAATCGCCCCCCGCATCCCGGCCCAGGCAGCCGCCTCTCAGGGGTTAACACCTGAGGTGGTGGGTTGCACAGCCAGAAGCTCAGGGGGCAACCCGCACTCTCAAGGGTTAACCCCTGAGAGTGCGGTTGGCGTTGGCGTGGGGTGGGTGGCGGGGTGGGGTGGGGGTTAGTTGCCGTCGTCGGTGTTGCGGCCGCCGCCGGCGGACGGGGTGGTCTTGTTGACCTGGAGCAGGAACTCGATGTTCGACTTGCTCTCCTTGAGCTTGCCGATCAGGAGTTCCAGGGCCGCCTGGCCGTCGAGGGCCGACAGGACCCGGCGGAGCTTCCAGACGACAGTCGTCTCGTCCTTGCTCATCAGCAGTTCCTCGCGGCGGGTACCGGAGGCGACCACATCGATGGCCGGGAAGATCCGGCGGTCGGCGAACTCGCGGCGGAGCCTCAACTCCATGTTGCCGGTGCCCTTGAACTCCTCGAAGATGACCTCGTCCATCTTGGAGCCGGTCTCGATCAGCGCCGTCGCGAGGATGGTCAGCGAGCCGCCGTCCTCGATGTTGCGGGCCGCACCGAAGAACCGCTTCGGCGGGTACAGCGCCGACGAGTCGACACCACCGGACAGGATCCGGCCGCTGGCGGGGGCCGCGATGTTGTAGGCCCGGCCCAGGCGGGTGATCGAGTCGAGCAGCACGACCACGTCGTGACCCAGTTCGACCAGGCGCTTGGCCCGCTCGATCGCCAGTTCCGCGACCGTGGTGTGGTCGTCGGCCGGCCGGTCGAAGGTGGAGGCGATGACCTC
The DNA here is from genome assembly GCF_039530625.1 of Kribbella sancticallisti. Classification (NCBI taxonomy): domain Bacteria; kingdom Bacillati; phylum Actinomycetota; class Actinomycetes; order Propionibacteriales; family Kribbellaceae; genus Kribbella; species Kribbella sancticallisti. Next base: position 143,489 of record NZ_BAAAOS010000001.1, read on the forward strand.
ACCCTTGACCGTGCGCTGCATGTCGGTGACCTCTTCGGGCCGCTCGTCCACCAGCACGACCATCAGGTGTACTTCGGGGTTGTTCGTGGTGATCGCGTTCGCCAGCGCCTGCAGCACCATCGTCTTGCCGGCCTTCGGCGGCGACACGATCAGGCCGCGCTGGCCCTTGCCGATCGGGCTGACGATGTCGACGATCCGGGTGGTGAGGATGTTCGGCTCGGTCTCCAGGCGGAGCCGCTCCGTCGCGTACAGCGGGGTCAGCTTGTTGAAGTCCTGACGCTGCTTGGCGACCTCGGGGTCCGACCCGTTGACGGTGTCGATCCGGACGAGCGGGTTGAACTTCTCCTTGCGCTCGCCGTCCGACGGCTGCTTCACCGCACCGGTGATCGCGTCGCCCTTGCGCAGGCCGTAGCGCTTCACCATCGACAGCGCGACGTACACGTCGTTCGGGCCCGGCAGGTAGCCGCTGGTCCGGACGAAGGCGTAGTTGTCGAGCACGTCGAGGATGCCTGCCGCCGGCACCAGGACATCGTCCTCGCTGATGGTCGGCTCCGGCTCGAAGCGCTCGGTGCGGCCGCGGTTGCGCTGGCTGTCGCGCCCGCTGTCCCGGCCACCGCGGTCGTTGCTGCCCCGGTCACGGTCGCGGCCCCGGCGGCGACGGCGACGGCCCTCGCCCTCCTCGCCACGGTCGTTCTGGTTCTGCCGGTCCCGGCCGTCACGCTGGTCGGTACGACCGTCGGTACGGGTCTGGCCGTCGCGGTTGCCGTCACGCTGGTCGGCGCGACCGTCGGTACGGGTCTGGCCACCATCGCGGCTCTGCTGACCGTCCCGGTTGCCGTCACGCTCGCCACGGCTCTGGCCGTCACGGTTCTGCTCACCACGGGCGGACTCGCCACGGCTCTGCTCACCACGCGCCGACTCGCCACGGGCCGACTCGCCACGGTTCTGCTCACCACGGGCGGAATCACCACGGCTCTGCTCACCACGCGCCGACTCACCACGGGCGGACTCGCCACGGGCGGACTCGCCACGGCTCTGGCCGTCGCGGGTGCTCTCGCGGCTCTGCTGACCGTCGCGCTGGCTGTCGCGGCCACGGCTGCGGTCGCCGCGGCTCTCGGCACCCCGGTCGGAGGTCTGCTCGGCCGGCTTCTGCTCGGCCTGCTTCTCCGGCGCCTGCACGGCCTCAGCCATCGTGGCACCGTTCTGAGCCGCGGCCGGAGCCTCGACCACCGCGCTAGCGGTGCCGTTCTGCTCAGCACCGCTCTGCTCAGCGTTGTTCTGGCCGGCGGCGGCGCGGGTCCGGCGGCTGCCGGTCCGCTGCGGCGCCTCGGCGGGAGCCTCGGCCTTGACGACCACCGGCTCAGCGGCTGCCTCGTCCAGCGTCGGCTGGCTCGAGCGCGAGCGGGAACCGCCCGTCGAGCCGCCACCCGTCTGGGCAGCCTTGATCGCCTCGATCAGCTGGCCCTTGCGCAGCGCGCCGGTGCCCTTGATGCCGAGCGTCCCGGCGAGCTGCTTGAGCTCGGGGAGCAGCATGCCTTCGAGGCCGCCTCCGGTCTTGCGCCGCCGCGTACCGGCGGTAGCCGTCGCGTCGGTGCCCGGGGCCGGCGAGGTGCCGGCTCCGCTGGAGGCTTCAACAGTTTCTGTCACGTGAGGTCCTTCCCACACGGATGGACGATGTCCAGAAGGCTCATCGCCCGGAATCATCTCCCGCGACCGACGAAACGGCGACGCGGGTACAAAGAGGCGGCTCTCGCTGAATCTGGGTTTCCCCCGGAGATCTCCGGCGCAGGCGGCGCAAGTCCTTCACTGGGAGACGCCACATACACCTGGGTGCCGGGAGCAAAGCCCGGATTGCGGCGAGAGTTCGCCGATCACCTGGAAGGGGATCGGGTGAGTCGAGACTAGCACCACTGAGGGTCCACTTGCCGACTCGAGGGGTATAACGCGTGTTCGGTGCCGATCATTCCCCCTCCCGGCGATCAGTTACGAGGCATCACCGGACCAGACCTGTACGCCGACTGGATCGATCTCCAGCTCGTACCGCGACCACCCGTCCGGCGCCGGACCGGGGATCTGGGTGGTGGATCCGGGGTCGGCCGAAGGCCGGGTCGGGTGGGTGAGGACGAGCACGGTGGGGCCGGCTCCGCTGATGATGGCGGGGAGCCCGATACCGCGGAGTTTGCGAACCAGGGCGAGGCTTTCCGGCATCGCGGGCTCTCGGTAGTCCTGGTGCAGACGGTCTTCCGTTGCCGTCAGCAGCAGCTCAGGACGTGCGGTCAATGCCGCGACCAGAAGTGCCGAACGGCCGGCATTCGCAGCTGCATCGGCATGCGGTACTGCGCTCGGCAGCAACCCGCGGGCCTCTTTAGTCAGCACCCGCGTGTCCGGCACATAAGCCACCGCGGCGAGTCCCTCGACCGGCTCCAACCGAATCGCGCGACCGGCCGGTCCTTCCGTCCAGGCGATGGTGAATCCACCCAAGGCGGCGGCTGCGACGTTGTCCGGGTGCCCCTCGAGGTCGTGGGCGAGGGCGACCACGCGATCACGGTCGAGCGGAGTACCGGTGAGCCCGTACGCCGCTGCGATGCCCCCGACGATGGCGGCGGAGGACGAGCCCAGGCCGCGACCGTGCGGGATCCGGTTCTGGCAGCGCAAGGTGAAGCCGGGGATCGAGGCGCCGAGTGATTCCAGCCCGGCGCGGATCGCGCGGACCACCAGGTGCGACTCGTCCAGCGCCACCTCGCCCGCGCCCGCACCGTCGACCTCGACCGTGACGCCGGAACCACCCGGGGTCACGGTGAGTTCGTCGTACAGGCTCAGGGCCAGACCGAAGGCATCGAACCCAGGCCCGAGGTTCGCGCTCGTAGCGGGAACCCGGACCCGGACCGCCGCACCCGAAGCAGCCTCGGAAGCAGCGTTCAACTCACACCAGCCCGGCGACGCGCGCCACGGCGTCCGTGTCCGCTGGAGTGACCGGCGTTTCGGCCGGCAGCGCGTACGACAGAGCCGTGTCGATGTCCTTCAGGCCGTGACCTGTGACGGTGATCACCACCGTCGAGCCGCCATCGAGGCGCCCCGCGGCCTTCGACGCGAGCAGTCCGGCCACCCCGGCGGCCGACGCCGGCTCGACGAAGACACCCTCGCGAGCGGCCAGATCGCGCTGCGCGGACAGGATCTGGTCATCGGTGACGGCCTCGATCCGGCCACCCGACTCGTCCCGCGCGGCCTCGGCCAGCGTCCACGACGCCGGGTTGCCGACCCGAATCGCGGTCGCGGCGGTGTCCGGGTTCTCGACGATCCGCCCGGTCACGATCGGCGCGGCGCCCTCGGCCTGGAAACCCCACATCCGCGGGGTCCTCGAGGAGATCTTGTCCTTCTTGTACTCCGAGTAGCCCTTCCAGTAGGCCGCGATGTTGCCCGCGTTGCCGACCGGCAGGAGGTGCAGGTCCGGTGCGTCACCGAGCGCGTCGCACACCTCGAAGGCGGCGGTCTTCTGGCCCTCGAGCCGGACCGGGTTGACCGAGTTCACCAGCGCGACCGGGTAGTGCTTGCCCAACTCGCGCACGATCCGCAGGCAGTCGTCGAACCCACCGTCGATGGAGACCAGTTTCGCGCCGTGCACGATCGCCTGCGCCAGCTTGCCCTTCGCGATCCGGCCCGCCGGGATCAGCACCAACGGCAACAACCCAGCCCGTACCGCGTACGCCGCCGCCGAGGCGGAGGTGTTCCCCGTCGAGGCACAGACGACAGCCTTGTCCCCCGCCTGCGCGGCCAGGGAGATCGCCACCGTCATACCGCGATCCTTGAACGAACCGGTCGGGTTGTTGCCCTCGACCTTGAGCCAGACCTCGCAGTTGGTCTGCTCCGACAGCCACTGCGCGGCCACCAGCGGCGTCCCTCCCTCGCCGAGCGTGACCACCGGAGTGTCCGCCGAAACGGGCAGTCGGTCCCGGTATTCTTCGATCACGCCTCGCCACTGGTGTGGCCGCTGCTGAGCCATGGCTCAATCTCCTTCTACCCGCATCACACTGCTGACTTCTCGCACGATGTCCATCTCGCGCAGGGCTTCCACGGTCGCGGACAGTGCCGCGTCGGTGGCGGTGTGGGTGACCACCACGAGTTGCGCGTCACCACCCCGGCCCTCCTGGCGGACGGTCTGGATCGACACGTCGTGCTCAGCGAAGGCGTGGGCCACCGCCGCCAGCACGCCGGCCTTGTCGGCCACGTCCAGCGACACGTGATAGCGAGTCCTGGTGGCACCCATCGGCCGTGCGGCCCGCTGGGTGTACGACGACTCGCCGACCCCCGGCACACCCTTGAGCCGGTTGCGCGCGGCGGAGACGAGATCCCCGAGGACTGCACTGGCCGTCGGGGCACCGCCGGCACCACGACCATAGAACATCAACTGGCCGGCCGCTTTGGATTCCACGAATACAGCGTTGTAGGCGTCCCGGACGGAGGCGAGCGGGTGGCTCAGCGGGATCATCGCCGGGTACACCCGGGCGCTGACCGAGTCGTTCGCCTCGTCCAGTTCGCAGATCGCCAGGAACTTCACCACACAGCCCATCTCCCGGGCCGAGGCGATGTCCGTCGCGGACACCTCGGTGATGCCCTCGCGGTGCACGTCGGCGATGGAAACCCTGGTGTGGAAGGCCAAACTGGCCAGCAGCGCCGCCTTCGCCGCCGCGTCGAAACCCTCGATGTCGGCGGTCGGGTCGGCCTCGGCGTACCCGAGCGCCTGGGCCTCCTCGAGCGCCTCGTCGAAACCGGCGCCGGTGGAGTCCATCTTGTCCAGGATGTAGTTCGTGGTGCCGTTGACGATGCCCATCACCCGGGTCACGTCGTCACCGGCCAGCGACTCGCGCAGCGGCCGCAGGATCGGGATCGCGCCGGCGACGGCGGCCTCGAAGTACAGGTCGCGCTCGTACTTCTCGGCGGCGGCGAACAGGGTCGGGCCGTCCTCGGCGAGCAGCGCCTTGTTGGCCGTGACCACCGAGGCGCCGTGCTCGAGCGCGGTCAGGATCAGGCCGCGGGCGGGCTCGATGCCGCCGATGACCTCGATCACGAGGTCGACGTCACCGCGTGAGACCAGCGCCTGCGCGTCGGTGGTGATCAGCGCCGGGTCGACGGCGATGTCGCGGGCGCGACCGGCCCGGCGGACGGCGATGCCGGCGATCTCCAGCGGCGCGCCGACCCGGGCCGCGAGGTGCTCGGCCTGGTCGGTGAGGATGCGGACCACCTCGGTGCCGACGACACCACACCCCAGCAGCGCCACCTTCAACGGCCGCTGCCCCTCCCCCACGCTCAGGGACTTCTCCTTGTGGGGTTCTGAGTTCTCGGTCATTCGGCCCCCATGTCCAGGCTGAGCAGGTCGTCCTCGGTCTCACGGCGGATGACGACGCGCGTCCGGCCGTCCTTCACCGCGATCACCGGTGGCCGCGGTACGTGGTTGTAGTTGCTCGCCATCGACCGGCAGTACGCGCCGGTGCCCGGTATCGCGACCAGGTCGCCCGGGGCGACGTCGGACGGCAGGAACTCGTCCTTCACCAGGATGTCGCCGGACTCGCAGTGCTTGCCGACCACCCGGGCCAGCGTGGGCTCGGTGTCGGAGTACCGGTTGGCGAGCGTGCAGGAGTAGTCCGCGTCGTACAGGGCGGTGCGGATGTTGTCGCTCATCCCGCCGTCGACGGACACGTACGTCCGGGCGGCGCCCGCGTCGAGCGCGACCTCCTTGACGGTGCCGACCGAGTAGACGGTGCAGACGGCCGGTCCGACGATCGCGCGGCCCGGCTCGATCGACACCTTCGGGACGTCGACGCCGAACGCGCGGCACTCGTGCTCGACGATCTTGCCCATCTCGGTGGCCAGTTGCGCCGGGTCCGACGGGTCGTCCTGGGTGGTGTAGGCGATACCGAAGCCACCGCCCAGGTCGAGCTCCGGCATGTCGACGCCGAGCTCCTCGGAAACCCTTGCGTGCAAGGCGATCACCCGCTTGGCGGCGACCTCGAAACCGGACGAGTCGAAGATCTGCGAGCCGATGTGCGAGTGCAGCCCGAGCAGCTCCAGCTCGGCCGCTTCGTTGACCCGGGCAACGGCTTCGTAGGCCGCGCCGGAGGTGATCGAGAAGCCGAACTTCTGGTCCTCGTGCGCGGTCGCGATGTACTCGTGGGTGTGCGCCTCGACGCCGGCCGTGACCCGGACCATCACCGGCGCGACGACGCCCCGCTCGCGGGCCAACTCGATCAGCCGGGAGATCTCGTGCTGGGAGTCCACGATGATCCGGCCGACACCGGCGTCCAGCGCACGGGCCAGTTCCTGCTCGGACTTGTTGTTGCCGTGGAACCCGAGCCGCTTCGGATCGGCACCGGCCCGTAGTGCGACGGCGAGCTCGCCGCCCGAGCAGATGTCGAGGTTGAGCCCCTCCTCCATCACCCAGCGGACCACCGTCGTGCACAGGAAGGCCTTGCCGGCGTAGTACACGTCGAAGTCCTTGAAGCCGAGCTTGAACGCGCGCGCCCGGGCCCGGAAGTCCTCCTCGTCCAGCACGTACGCCGGGCTGCCGTGCTCCGCGACGAGTTCGCGGAGATCGACGCCGCCGACCTCGAGGGCTCCGTCACCGTTCTTCTTCGCCGTGTTCGACCACAGCGACGGGACCAGGTCGTTGGCGTCGCCGGGTGCCCGCAGCCACGGCGGGGCGCGGTGTCCGATGTCGGCGTGCAGGGTGCCCGCCTCGTGCGCCCTCACATCCGCTCCGGAGCGGAGACGCCGAGCAGGTCCAGCCCGTTGGCGAGCACGGTCCTGGTCGCACCGACCAGGGTCAGGCGAGCCTTGTGCACCGGCTCCACCTCCTCGTCGCCGCGCGGGAGCACCCGGCAGCTGTCGTAGAACTTGTGGAAGGCCGAGGCGGTGTCCTCGAGGTACCGGGCGATCCGGTGCGGCTCGCGCAGCTCGGCCGCGGTGGCGACCACCCGCGGGAACTCGGCCAGCGCCCGGAGCAGGTCGCCTTCCTTCTCGTGGCTGAGCAGCCCCGGGTCGAACTCGTCCAGCTTGATGCCGAGGTCGTCCGCGTTGCGCAGGATCGAGGCCAGCCGGGCATGCGCGTACTGCACGTAGTACACCGGGTTCTCGCTGACCTGGCGGGTCATCTCCTCGATGTCCAGCGTCAGCGGCGAGTCCACCGGGTAGCGGCACAGCGTGTACCGCAGCGGGTCGACGCCGCTCTCCTCGACCAGCTCGGCCAGCGTGACGATGGTGCCGGCCCGCTTGGACAGCTTCATCTCCTCGCCGTTCTTGAGGATCTTCACCAGCTGGCCGATCAGGATCTCGATGTTGTGCTCGGGGTCGTCACCCGCGCAGGCCGCGATCGCCTTCAGCCGGTTCACGTACCCGTGGTGGTCGGCGCCGAGCAGGTAGATGCAGACCTCGAAACCACGCTCGCGCTTGTTCACGTAGTACGCCGCGTCGGAGGCGAAGTACGTCGGCTCACCGTTGGTCCGGATCAGCACCCGGTCCTTGTCGTCGGTGAAGTCGGTGGTCCGCATCCAGAGCGCGTCGTCGGCCTCGTACAGGTGGCCCTGCTCGCGGAGCTTCTCGATCGCGTGGCCGACCCCGTCCTGCTCGTGCAGACTGCGCTCCGACATCCAGACGTCGAACTTGGTCCGGAAGTGCTCCAGTTGGCTCTGCTGCTCCTTCAGCTGCCGCTCGTACCCGGCTTCGCGGAAGGCGACCATCTGCTGGTCCTCGGGCAGCGTCAGGAGCGCGGGGACCTCTTCGACGATCCGCTTGGCGAGGTCGAGGATGTACTCCCCGTGGTACCCGTCCTCGGGGATCGGCTGCCCGTGCGCGGCCGCCTGGAGCGAGGCGCCGAACTTGTCCATCTGCGCGCCGCGGTCGTTCACGTAGAACTCGCGTGTCACCTTGGCGCCGGCCGCGGCCAGCACCCGGGCCAGCGCGTCGCCGACGGCGGCCCAGCGGGTGTGACCCAGATGAAGCGGGCCGGTCGGGTTGGCCGAGATGAACTCCAGGTTGATCGGCTGGCCCTTGAGCGAGTCGCTGGTCCCGTACGCGGGGCCGGCCTCCAGGATCGAGGCGGCGATCTTGCCCTGCGCGTCGGCGGCGACCCGGATGTTGATGAAGCCCGGGCCGGCGATCTCCACGGCGGTGATCGCCGGGTCGTCCTGGAGCCGCGCCGCGAGCAACTCCGCGAACTGCCGCGGCGGGATGCCGGCCTTCTTGTTCAGTTGCAGGGCGACGTTGGTGGCGTAGTCGCCGTGCTCGGGGTTCTTGGGGCGCTCGACCTTCAACTCGCCCGGCAACCCGCCGTCGACAGTGATGGTGCCGTCGTCGACGAGCGCGGTCAGGGCCTGCAGGATCTTCTCAGCGAGCTGTTCCGGAGTCACCGGCCCAGCCTAATGGCCAGCGGCCCGAACCCTTGACTCAGTATCCACAGCCCGGTACGACCACCACCGGCGTCACTGTCAGTGGCCGGCCGATACCTGGATCCGGCTCTCGCGGATCAGTTTGGTGTCCCAGGCGGCCGGTTGGCCGTTGACCCGGACGGTGAGGCCGGAGCAGGCGTCGCCGAGGCACTTGCCGTCGTAGCGGACGCCCCAGAGGTCGAAGAACTGTTTCAGGGTCGGGCGTTCCGCCTTCGTCTTCGCCTCGACGAAGACGACGCCGTCGGTCGCGTGCGTGTGGATCGCCGCCTGCTCGGCGCGGACCCGGTCGATCCCGATGTCGGCCGGGATCGGGATCGCGGCACCGTCGATCGTGACGGCCACCTTGACCGAGTACGGCTCCGGCCCGCTGAAGTCGAGCGGCAACCGCTCGAAGCCCGCCTTGTCGATGTACGAGACGGCGTCGCGCGGCGCGTCCCACGGCGGCGGGCCGGACCTGATCTCGGCCGGGCCGGGCGCGGCGGGGCCGACCTGGCAGCCGCTCAGTACCGGCAACACGCTCGCCACGACGGCGACCGCCAGCAGACCCGCTCTCATGGAGAGCAGGGTTTCATGTCAGTCCTCGGACGGCATCAGCACCCAGAGCACGATGTAGATCAGGAACTGCGGGCCGGGCAGGATGCAACTGATCACGAAGATGAGCCGCATCGTGTTCGGCGTGGTCCCGAACCTCCGGGCCAGTCCGGCGCAGACACCGCCGACCCAGCGACCGTTGGAGGGACGGACCAAGGTGGTAGCCATGAGAAATCCTTTCGGTGCTTGGACTTACGACCACTATGACGCCGCGGCCGACGAGGTCGATCCCGGCGCGCGGAGACCCAGGGACCGTTCAGGGTCTCCCCCGGTTCGGGACCTGGCCGAATTTCCTGCTACTGTTCTGCTCGTTCCTGAGCCCCCGTAGCTCAGGGGATAGAGCACCGCCCTCCGGAGGCGGGTGCGCAGGTTCGAATCCTGCCGGGGGCGCACAGACAACCAACCCGCCGCGCGCAGAGCACCGCGCCGCACCAACTGGCGGGTGCGCAGGTTCGAATCCTGCCGGGGGCACATCAGTCGCAGTCAGCAAGGCCGAGTCTCTCGATCAGCGGATCGGGAGACTTTTACAGTTCCTGGGTCCGGTTGAGATCGTGTTCTAGCCTGCCATCAGGACAGCGCGACGGCGAGCGATCGGGAAAGGGGGACGATGCCGGTCATCGGAGGAGAGTTCTCCGGGCGGGAGTGCCCGACATTGTTCGGGCGCGAGCCGGAGCTGCGGCGCCTGGCCGAGTTGGTCGACGGGATCAGCGTGACCGGCGGCGCCCTGCTCATGCACGGGCCGGCCGGGATCGGTAAGTCGGCGCTACTCCGCGAAGCGGGTGCGCTGGCGGCGGCCGCCGGCTTGCGCGTACTGCGGACGACCGGCACCGAGGCCGAGCAGAACCTGCCGCTGGCCGGGTTGCACCAGATCCTGTACCCCGTCCGGTCCGGGCTTGACGCCCTGCCGGGTCCCCAGCGCGAGGCTCTCCACAGCGCGATGGGACTCGTCGACACGGCGGTGCCGGACCTCCACCTCGTCGGGCTGGCGGTTCTGAACCTGTTGGCCGAGGTCGCCGCGACGACACCGGTGATGCTCATCGTCGAGGACGCGCAGTGGCTGGATCAAGCGACCGCCGACGTGCTCGCGTTCGTGAGCCGGCGGCTGGACTCCGAGCCGATCGTGTTGGTCGCCGCCGGCCGTGACGGTGTCTCCGACAAGCTCGCCGCCGCCGGCCTGGCGTCGATCCAGGTCGATCCGCTGACCGACGAGACAGCGGCGGAACTGCTCGACGCGGTGGCTCCCGAGCTGGACAAGGCCGTCCGGACCCGGCTGCTCAGCGAGGCGGCCGGCAACCCGCTGGCGCTGACCGAACTGCCCGGCACGGTCGACCCGGATTCGTTGCTGAAGGCCACCTTACCGTTGAACGCCCGGCTCGAGCAGGCCTTCGGCGCCCGGGTCGCCGCGTTGCCGGCGAACAGCCGGACGAGTCTGTTGGTTGCCGCCCTCAACGATGGCGACTCCGTCGCGGAGGTGCTCGCCGCCGCGACCGCCGTACTCGGAATGCCGGTCGCCGTGGACGTGCTCGTTCCCGCCGCCGAAGTAGGGCTGATCGAGCTCCAGAGCAGCACCCTGACGTTCCGGCATCCGCTGATGAGGTCGGCGATCTCACAGGCGACGGGAGCGGTGGAGCAGCAGGCAGCTCAGCAAGCTTTGGCCGAGGTCCTCGTCGACCAGCCAGACCGCCGCGCCTGGCACCTGGCCGCAGCAGCCTCCGGGCCGGACGAGACGATCGCGGTCGAGCTCGAGGCCGCCGCGGATCGGGCTCAGCGCCGGGGCGGAGTGGCCGCGGCCATCGAGGCCCTGGAGAAGGCCGGCCGGCTGAGCGAGGCGCCCGACCGCAAGGCCGACCGAGTACTGCGTGCCGCCGACCTCGCCGTCGAGTACGGCAACCGTGACCTGGTTCAGCGCCTTCTCGCCGACATCTCCCCCGCCGATCTGTCGCCGCAGCAGCGAGCGCGGGCCACCTGGATCAGGAGCAGCTTCGACGACGGGTTGAGCGAGGACACGGCCGGCCCGATCGAGCTTGCCCGGCTGGCCGAATCGGTCGCCGCGGACGGAGATGTCGACCTGGCCATGCGGATTCTCTGGGGTGCCGGGATGCGCTGCTTCTGGTCGGAGCCGGGAGCAGAAGCACGGCAAGTTCTGATGGATGTGGCCGACGGCCTCCCGGTCGACGAGCGAGACCCCCGCCTGCTCGCGATCTCGGCGTACGTCGCTCCGATCGAGCGCGGCAAGGCGGTCGCAGCCGGACTGATGGATCTGGCCGGGACCACCGGCGGCGATCCCCAGGTCGAGCGGTTCCTGGGCAGTGCCGCGATGCAGATCGGCGCGTTCGAGCTGTCGACGCGGTTCTCGGCCGGGGCGGCAGCCGGACTGCGTCCCCAGGGCCGGCTCGGGCTGGTCGCTCGGACGCTCGCTGTTCATGCTTGGAGTGCCACCCGGCTCGGCAACCTGGCCGTGGCACTACCCGCTGCCGAGGAGGCGGCGCGGCTGGCTCAGGAGACGGACCAGCCCTTCATGTACGGCCTGGCCAAGGCTGTTCAGGCCGAGATCGCGGCGCTCCGCGGTGAGTACGAGGAGGCCAACTCGCTGGCTGCCGAGGCGGAGCAGGTCGGGATCGCCGCGGGTGCCCGGCCCGTTCTGGCCACGGTTCAGCTGGCCCGGGGACTGGCCGCGCTCGGCGAAGGCCGGCACGCCGACGCCTGCGCGGATCTCGGCCGCATCCTCGATCCCGCCGATCCGGCGTACCAGGTGGCCTTGCGCTGCTACGTCATCGCGGACCTCGCGGAGGCGGCCGTTCGGTGCGGGCGGGTCGAGACGCTGCGCGACATCGTGCGCGACCTGGAGCGCTTCGCGCCGTCGACCACCTCACCGGCCCTGCACATCGGCCTGCGGTACGCGTCCGCGCTGCTGGCCGAGGGCGACGACGCGGAGGAGTTGTTCGAGACCGCGCTGGACGCGGACCTGACCGGGTGGCCGCTCGAACGCGGCCGGCTCCACCTGGCCTTCGGCGAGTGGTTGCGGCGGCAGCGCCGGGCCGCCGACTCCCGGGTGCACCTGCGCGCCGCCCGCGAGACCTTCGACGCGCTCGGGGTGATCGCCTGGAGCGAACGCGCCCGCAGTGAGCTCCGCGCGGCCGGCGAGACCAGCCCCCGCCGTACTCCGGATGCCCGGGAGCACCTGACGCCGCACGAGCTGAGCATCGCCCAACTGGCTGCGGAAGGCCTGACCAACCGGGAGATCGGCCAACGGCTCTACCTCTCCCACCGGACAGTCAGCACCCACCTGCACCGGATGTTCCCCAAGCTCGGGATCACCTCCCGCGCCGAGCTCGCGACTGTCCTGGGTCCGATCACGCAGTGACGTACACCCCCGACGTCATCCGACGGGCGCGGGGAAGGCACCGGCGTACCTAGCGTCGAATTATGAACCTCTTCAAGCTGAGCATCTTCACCAACCCGCTGTACTTCGACTGGTCCCACCAGACCACCCTCGAACTCCTCCAGCAGGAATACCGATGATCACCCCGCACCAGTACGTCTACTTCGTCTCCAAGACGCTGAACGCGATGACGGCGATCGTCGCCGGGCTCGGTGACGACCTGGCCAACCAGAAGCCGGACCTGCCGGGCGCGAACACGCCGTACGCGCTGCTGAACCACTCTCTCGGCGCGATCGACTTCTGGGCCGGCCAGATCGTCAGTGGACGACCGGTGCAGCGCGACCGGGATGCCGAGTTCCTCGCGTCCGGCCCTGTCCAGCCGCTGATCGACCGAGCCGGTACTACGCTCGCCCGGCTGACCGCGGACGCCCAGGCGGCCGACGTACGGGCTGAGCCGCAAGCGCCGGTGCCGCTGGCGTTCCCAGGCCTGGACGAGCCCCTTGACCGCGGCGGAGCGCTGTTCCACCTCTACACCGATCTGGTCCAGCACCTCGGGCAACTCGAGCTCACGCGCGACGTCCTCAACGAGACGGCTCGCCTACACTGACAATCGCTGGTGGTGTCGTCCGTAGGAGGACCGAGAATGCCCGACTCCCGTACCCAGACGATCGCCTACCCGGCGCCCGGTTCGCGGCCGTCGCGGCGTGATCCCGAACCGCTCGCGCCGCACGTGATCGTGTTGTTCGGGGCCACCGGTGACCTGGCCAAGCGCAAGCTGCTGCCGGGGCTGGCGTATCTGCAGCAGTCCCGGTTCGCGCCCGACGTACGGATCATCGGGACGGCGACCGAGGAGCTCAGCACCGACGAGTTCCGGGCCCGGACGCGGCACGCCGTCGACACCTACGGCACCCACCAGATCACCGACGAGGAGTGGGCCCAGTTCTCCGAGCGGCTCGAGTACGTGTCGACCACGGCAGGCCCCGAGGCGCTCGCGACGGCGGTGAAGTCGGCGGAGACCCTGCTCGGGCCGGACACCTGCCGCCTGCACTACCTGTCGGTGCCGCCGAAGGCCGCGCAGTCGGTGATCCAGATGCTCCGCGACGCCGACCTGGTCGACCGGGCCCGGGTGGTGATGGAGAAGCCGTTCGGCGACGACCTGCAGAGCGCGATCAAGCTGAACGACTTCGTCCACGAGACCTTCGACGAGGCCCAGATCTTCCGGATCGACCACTTCCTCGGCAAGGAGGCGGCGCAGAACATCCTCGCCTTCCGGTTCGCCAACGGGCTGTTCGAGCCGATCTGGAACCGCAACTTCATCGACCACATCCAGATCGACATTCCCGAGTCCCTCGGGCTGGACCAGCGCGCCACCTTCTACGAACCGACCGGCGCCTTCAAGGACATGGTCGTCACGCACGTCCTGCAGGTGCTGGCGTTCGTCGCGATGGAGCCGCCGACCGCGCTGGAGCCGCGGGCGATCTCGGAGGAGAAGAACAAGGTCTTCCGGTCGATGCTGCCGATCCACCCCGAGGACGTGGTCCGCGGCCAGTACGGCGGCTACCGCGGCGAGGAGGGGGTCGCGCCGGACTCCGACACCGAGACCTTCATCGCGATGAAGGTCGGGATCGACAACTGGCGCTGGGCCGGCGTGCCGTTCTACCTGCGCACCGGCAAGAAGATGGCCGAGGGGATGCGAATCATCTCGATCGCCTTCAAGGAGGCGCCCAAGACCATGTTCCCGGCCGGTTCGGGCGTCGGGTCGCAGGGTCCGGACCACCTGACCTTCGACCTGGCCGACTCGTCGCGGGTGTCGCTGTCGTTCTACGGCAAGCGGCCGGGGCCGGGGATGCGGCTGGAGAAGCTGTCGATGCAGTTCTCCACCCAGGAGACCGAGACCGCGGGCGACGTGCTGGAGGCGTACGAACGGCTGATCCTGGACGCGATGCGCGGGGACCACACGCTGTTCACCACGGCCGAGGGCATCGAGTCGTTGTGGGAGAACTCGACGCTGTTGCTCGAGGACCCGCCGCCGGTCAAGCCCTACGCGCCGGGCACCTGGGGGCCGAACGCGATCCACCAACTGATCGCGCCGCGGGCCTGGCGGCTTCCCTTCGAGCGCGAGTGGCGCCAGGGCAAGCCCACCACGAGCTGACGGATCAGGCCGCCGACACCCGCGCCCGGGGACGGCGGAGGTTGTCGATGGCTTCGCTGAGCGCCACCTCCAGATAGCTGATCCGGTCGGTCGCCTGGAGCATGCCGGCGCCACCGGTGACCGCGGTGAGTACTGCGGTCGCCGCCTTGTCGGCGTCGATGGAGGCGTCGACCTCACCCGCGTCCTTCAGCGCCTGGACGCCGGCGGCCAGAAGGCCATGCCAGTCGTCGAGCAGGGTGGTGACGATCTCACGAGTCGCGGGATCGGCATTGCCGAGCTGAGCGGTCAATGCCGACAGCGGGCACCGCTGGCGCTGGCCGTCGTAGATCTTGATCACCCGGCGCCGCCAGGCCTGCCACTTCCGCCAACTGGTCAGGTCGCCGAGCATCGGCATCTGGTCCTCGAGCACCTGCCCGGCCTCGTGCCTCGCCACCGCGAGCATCAGGTCGGCCTTGCCGGCCGGGAAGTAGTGGAACAGCTGGCTCTTGCTCGTCGAGGTGGCCGCGCGGATGTCGTCCAGGCCGACGTTCGGCACGCCCCGCACCCGGATCAGCTGCGCGGCACCCTCGACGATCCGTTGCCGGGTCGCCGCTCCTTTGGGGGTCAGGGCTCGCTCCATACCCGTCAGCCTAGCGCGGACCCCTCTGGACCGGACGGTCCAATCAGCCTGATACTCTGGACCCAACGGTCCAATCTGATCCTCCGAGGAGAACTCCCATGCGGTTGGCAGGCAAGACAGCTCTGGTCACCGGAGCCACCAGCAACATCGGCCGGGCGATCGCCGTCGCCCTGGCCGGCCAGGGCGCCCACGTGGTCGTTGCCGGGCGCAACAAGGAACGCGGCGACGAGGTACTGGCCGAGATCCGGGCGGCGGGCGGCCGGGCCGACTTCGTCGCGGTGGACCTGGACGGCACGAAGGAGACCGCGAACGAACTGGCCGGCGCGGCGACCCGGCTGCTCGGCGGACGGATCGACGTACTGGTCAACAACGCCGGCGCGATCGACGGCACCCCGACGGCGGAGACCGACGAGGAGACCTTCGACCGGGTCTACGCGGTGAACGTGAAGTCGCCGTACTTCCTGACCGCCGCGATCGCGCCCGCGATGGCCGCCGCCGGCGGTGGCACGATCATCAACCTCGGCTCCTGGGTGGCCCGGCTGGGCATCCCGATCGGCGCCGTGTACGCCGCGTCGAAGGGCGCACTGGAGACGCTGACGCGGGCCTGGTCGGCCGAGTTCGGGCCGTCCGGGGTGCGGGTCAACGCCATCTCTCCCGGCGTCGTGCACACCGACCAGGACCACCCGGCCACCGCGATGATGGCCGGTACGCCGTACGGCCGGATCGGGGCGCCGTCCGCGATCGCCGACGCGGCCGTGTTCCTGGCCAGTGACGAGGCCGCGTTCATCCACGGCACCGTCCTCGACGTCGACGGCGGCCGGATCGGCGTCGCGGTCATCGCTTCCTGACGCTCGCCGAGCTCAGATCCTATCGATTGACAATCGATAGGATCTGAGCGATTCTCAATGCATGCTGACTGAGTATCGAGCGGTCATCGCTCTCCGATTCTTTCTCGCGGTGCTGTTCGCGATCTTGATCTTCTTCCAGACCGTCTCCCTGCCCGGACAGTTCGCACACCTGGCCGAGGAAGCGCCGGAAGACGCGTACCTGCGCTGGCCGGCGACCGCCGTGACGATCTTCTGGGTGCTCTGCGTCCAGGTGGTGATCGTTGCCACCTGGAAGTTGCTCACCCTGGTCAAGAACGACCGCATCTTCACCGACGCCGCGATGACGTGGGTGAACGTGATCATGGGAGCGATCGCCGCCGGCTGGCTGGTGCTGGTCGGGGTGTTTCTCTATGTCGGCTTCAAGGCCTCGGACCCCGGACTGCCACTCCTGTTGTTCCTGATGCTGGCGGTCAGCACGGTGGTAGGCCTGGTGATGGTGGTCCTGCGCGCACTCCTGCGGCGGGCGACGACGCTGCAGACCGACATGCGAGCGGTGATCTGATGTCCATCGTCGTGCGCGTCGACGTCGAACTGGCCAAGCGCAAGATGAGCGTCGGTGAGTTCGCCGAGAAGGTCGGGCTGACGCCGGCCAACGTCGCGGTACTGAAGAACGGCCGGGCCAAGGCCGTCCGCTTCAGCACCCTGGAGGCGATGTGCCGGGTGCTCGAGTGCCAGCCCGGTGATCTGCTCGAATGGGTCGACGACTGAACCTCAGGGAGCGATCTCGAGGTTGGTGATGAGGTCGTTGTCGAGGGTGAAGCGGTAGATCAGGTCCACGACACCACCGGGGAAGTCGCCCTCCAGGTGGTTCGTGAGGACGTAGTGGGTCTCGTCGAGTTTCTCGGCGTGGGTGATCTCGACGGTGTAGGTGTACTCGGTCGCGGCGTTCTCGCGCCAGCGGTGGATCTCGTCGTGCCCCGTGTACGCGTTGCCGTCGTCGAGGACGGTGGCGTCGGGCGCGAAGGCCGACAGCAGATCGTGGGCGTTCGCCTTGCGCTGCGGGTCGGACTCACGCAAGTACGTCGTGATCGCGTGCGGCAGGTGCTTCACGGTCTCGGCGACAGTCGGGTCGGGAGGGGTGGGGATGGTCATCGGGGGCCTTCCAGGGTGAGGTTGAAGGTCGAGCGGCCGAAGGTCCGGCCGTTGATCTGAAGCTCCAGGGCGTGCTCGCCCGGGTAGTAGGTGCGGGTCGAGATCGGCTTGAACGAGTGCCGCTTGCCGATCGTGGCCGACTCCCCCGGCGCCAGCGTGCGGGTGGTCAGCTTGAACACCTTCGGCGCGAGCGTCCCGTTCGCCTTGACGTGGTGGACGACGTAGTCGATCGCCAGCCGCAGGTCGGCGGTCCCGCGGTTGTGGGCGCTGAACTCGAACGGCAGCATGTCCCCCACCACGACGCCCGACGCACCCAGCACCGGGCCGTCGACAACCAACCCGGCCGGTGCCCTGAATCCCAACAGGGCAAGGGCTCCCGGATCGGCCGCCTTGATCAGCGTGCGCAGCGCATGCCGGACCAGCCGCTCGGTGGTCGGCGCGGGATCCGCGAGCCAGCCGCCCGCGACGGACACCGCCAGCGCCGGATCGAGGCGGCTCAGGTCATTGAGCTGATTGGCGACCGAGCGACGCACGTACTCCGAATCGTCGCGCCGCAGCGCGGCCAGGATCGGCACGGTCACGTCGGGCCGTTCGATCAACCCGGCGACGCGCTTTGCCCAGGGCAACCGTGCGCGGGTGCCCTCGCTGGCGAGCCTTCGCACGTGCTCGTCCGGGTGGTCCGTCCATCGCTGGACGATCGCGAGCGTGCGGTCGAGGTCGGCGGCGAGAAACGTCCGGAGGGCGAACTCTGCCGTCAGCCTGGGCGTCAGGTCCGCGAGCAACTCGAGACCGGCCTCGAACTCGTCACTCTCCACAGCCCGTACCGCGACCGCCTCGGTCACGGGCCAGATCATCCATCCGGTGAAGGCGGAATCCTCGAGGGCTGCCGTGAAGATTTGCCGGACGGGTCCGAACCCCGGCGGCAGATCCGCCAGCAGCGCGTCCCGGACCAACCGCCCCCGCTCGCTGAAGGTGGCGTCGGCCAGCCCGCCGGGAACCGCCTTCACCTCGGCGAAGTCAAGCTCCGGGGCCACCTGGGTCAGGCAGGTGCCCAGCGCGACGACGGACGCAGTACTGAGCATCTCTTCTGCAGTGGGCACAAGCACCTCTCGGACCGCGGATCACTGACTTTCAAATTAGCAGTGACCTACCGGCGGCACAAACCGGGGCGGGAACTAGGCTCCCCGGCATGGAGATCTTGGTGATCGGGATCGGGGCCGGGGATCCGGACCACCTGACCTTGCAGGCGGCGAAGGCGATCGCGCGGACGGACGTCTTCTTCGTGCTCGACAAGGGCGAGGTCAAGCAGGAACTGGTCGATCTGCGAGAGCAGATCCTGCGCGGGCACGCCACCGACGGGCAGTACAAGGTGGTCGTCGGCCGCGACCCGGAGCGGGACCGGACCAGCGACGCGTACGTCGAGTCGGTGGACGACTGGCGGCGTCGCCGCGCGGACGTCTGCGCGGAGATGATCGCGGCGGAACTGGGCGAGGGTCAGGTCGGCGCGTTCCTGGTCTGGGGCGACCCGTCCCTGTATGACAGCACGCTGGCGATCCTCGACGACCTGCTGGACCGCGGCGAGCTGAGCTTCGGGATCGAGGTCATCCCCGGCATCAGCAGCGTGTCCTCGCTCGCGGCGCGGCACCGGGTCGGCCTGAACCAGGTGGGCCGGCCGATCCAGATCACCACCGGGCGGCGGCTGGCGCAGAACTGGCCGGAGGACGTGGACGACGTCGTGGTGATGCTCGACGCCCAGACCGCTTTCACCGCACACACCGATCAGGACGCGGACATCTACTGGGGTGCCTATCTGGGCACACCGGACGAGCTTCTGATCGCTGGACCACTCGCGCAGGTGGCCGGCGAGATCACCGAGGCGCGAGCGGCGGCGCGCGAGCGCAAGGGCTGGATCATGGACACCTATTTGCTGCGACGCCGGCGTTCCTGAATTACCAAAGGATCTTTAGAAAGTCTACAGCCGACGCTCTTCTCCTCCTCGGTTCGGTCGCCCTAACCTGACCTGACCACTTGTCCACCGCCCCCATGACCGTGGTGCCCTCCCCCTGTGCCGCGGTCAGGACAGAGGAGTCGCACCATGAAGATGCCCCGATTCGTGCGCGCTCTCCCGGCCCTCGTGGCCCTCGGAGCGGCGCTCTCGATGCTGCTCGCCGCCCCCGCCGACGCCCGGGTTCCGGCTCCGGACGCGACCCAGGCCTGCACCTACCCGAACTGGGTGGCCGGCAACTGGTACGCCGCCGGCAGCATCGTGAAGTACACCAACGGCCTGTACTACGTCGCCGAACACGACAATCCCGGCTACGACCCGACCATCAGCACCTGGTACTGGGAGCCGTACAACTGCTCCGGCGGCGATCCGCAGCCGGGCGGATTCCCGGTCAGCGAGTCGCAGTTCAACCAGATGTTCCCGAGCCGGAACTCCTTCTACACCTACTCAGGCCTGACCAACGCGCTCAGCGCCTATCCCGGCTTCGCCAACACCGGCGACGACACCACCAAGAGGCGTGAGGCCGCCGCGTTCCTGGCCAACGTGAACCACGAGACCGGTGGGCTGGTCTACATCAAGGAGATCAACGAGGCGAACTACCCGCACTACTGCGACTGGGGCCGGCCCTACGGATGCCCCGCCGGCCAAGCGGCGTACTACGGTCGTGGGCCGATCCAGCTGAGCTGGAACTTCAACTACAAGGCCGCGGGTGATGCTCTCGGCATCGATCTGCTCGGCAACCCCTGGCAGGTAGAGCAGAACTCGGCGATCGCCTGGAAGACCGGACTCTGTACTGGAACACCCAGACCGGGCCGGGCACCATGACGCCGCACAACGCGATGGTCAACGGCGCCGGCTTCGGCGAGACGATCCGCAGCATCAACGGATCCATCGAGTGCAACGGCGGCAACCCGGGTCAGGTCCAGAGCCGGGTGGACGCCTACCAGCGATTCACCCAACTCCTGGGCGTCTCCCCCGGCGGCAATCTCTACTGCTAGACCAGCCGCCCCTCACGGCTCTGCTCTCAGTGCCGTGAGGGGCGCAGCGCCGTCGCGGCCAGAACCAGCGCCGCGAGGGCCAAGGCTGCAGCAGCGATAAAGGCACCGCTGTAGCCGTCCCGTAGAGCAACTACCTCCGCCGCTCCCTCCGACACCCGTACTGCGGTCTGGGATGCGGCCAGGGTCGCGAGTACCGCAGTACCGACTGCTGCTCCTGCTTGCTGGGCTGTGTTGTTCAGACCTGAGGCCAGGCCCGCGTCGGTCGGCTCTGCTCCGGACATCGCGAGCATGATCGCCGCGGGGATTCCGACGCCTGTGCCGACGCCGACCAGGGCCAGTGCCGGCGCCACGTTCAGCAGGTACGAGCCGTCGGCTGGCGCCTGGCTGATCAGGACCAGCGCCGGCACGAGGGCGCTGAGGCCGCCCAGAAGCATCGCCCGGCTGCCGAACCGCACGGTGAGGCGAGGTCCGACGGACAGCGACATCACTGCACCCAAAACCGGCGCCGGGAGGAAGGCCAGGCCGGTCTGGAGCGAGTCGAAGCCCAGTACCCGTTGCAGGTAGAGGGCGGTCATGAACTGGAAACCGAAGCCGGCTGCGAAGAGCAGGACCACGATCACGTTGGCCACTGTCACCTGGCGCTTGCGGAAGATGTGTAGGGAAAGCAGCGGTTGGGTCGCGCGAGCCTGGCGCAGTACGAAGCTTGTGAGGAGGAGCAGGGAAGCTGCTGCCAGCACTAGCGTGCGCGGGAGTTCGGCGGTGGGCTCGGCCGTCTGGACGATCGTGTAGACGGCTAGTGAGAGGCCGGCAGTTACCAGGACGGCTCCGAGGACGTCTGCTCCAGCGCCGATGCCGAGACCCCGCTGCGGAGCCAGCAGCCGTACTGCGAGCGCCAGCGACGCCAGGCCGATCGGAACGTTGATCAGGAACGACCAGGGCCAGCCGACGGTCTGGGTGATGACCCCGCCGAGGATGAGCCCGATCGACGCGCCACTGGCCGAGGTGAACCCATAGACCCCCATGGCCCGCGCCTGCTCGCCCGGTGCCGGGTAGAGCCCGACGATCATCCCGAGAATCACCGCGGACGCGAGCGCACCGCCGACGCCTTGCAGGAAGCGCCCGGCGATCAGCACCTCCGGGGTGGTCGCCACCCCGCAGAGCAACGACGCCGCCGTGAACAAGCCGAGCCCGGCCAGGAACACCTGCTTGCTACCGATCAAATCCCCGATCCGCCCGGCCAGCAGCAGCAACCCGGCGAAGGCGATCAGGTACGAGTTCATCACCCAGGCCAGGCCTGCGGCACTGAACCCGAGATCCGCCTGGATCGTCGGCAACGCGACCGTCACCACGGTCGCGTCGAGGATGATCATCAGTTGCATCGCGCACAACACGGCCAACGATCGTCCCCGCCGGTTCGCGGCGGCTTGGATCTGCTCCGGGTCGATCGTCGAGGTCATGGCCGGTCTCCTTGTCAGTCGAGCAGGACAAGAACGACCTTAACAGATAGTTTGTTAGCAGACGATCTTTTACCGGATCATGCTCGCTGACGGGGGCGGCGGACGGCCTGCGCCTCGACCGGGGTGGCCAACTGGCCGTTGACCAGTTCGATCAGGGCCTCGGAGAAGGGCTTGCGTTGGGAGGCGGCCAGAGCACCGAGAGCCTCGGCGTGCACGCGGTCGACTATTCGCTGGCCCTCGGCGGCGGCCTCGGCGCCGCCGGGAGTGACGGCGACGATGCGGGCCCGGCGGTCGGTGGCGGACGGCTTGCGTTCCGCGAAACCGGCCTTTTCCAAGGCGTCGACGGTGGTGACCATCGTGGTCTTGTCGAGGTACGCGAGTTCGGCGAGCTGGATCTGGGTCCGCTCCTTCTCGAGCGCGTAGACCAGCACGCACTGCATCCGCGGCGACAGCCCGACCTCGGCCAGCGCCGCGGTCAGCTGGGTCTCGAGCACGTGCCCGGCATGCTTCAGCAGCCCGGTCAGGTCCGGAACGGTACGCAGCGGTGTCTTGGCCATGAGTTCATCCTAGCTCGGGATTATCTGCTCGCGGATGATCCGATGGTTGGCCTATCCGTCTGCTCAGAGGCGACTTGGCGGGATTGCGGCGTGGTAGTCCGGGGTGACCAGGGCGTCGCGTTTCCGCCGGTGTGCTCAGGTGGGAGCGGCTGGACTGGGCGATATGTCTGTCTTACCAGGATCAGCCGTTCGTACTCCGTTGCGTGGGTGGCTCGGGGTGGTCGCCGTGACGCTCGGGATCTTCTCGATCGTCACCACCGAGATCCTGCCGATCGGGCTGCTCACGCCGATCGGCGACAGCTTCGCCCTCTCGCCCGGGCGGACCGGCTGGTTGATGACGATGCCCGGCCTGGTCGCCGCCGTCGCCGCGCCGGTGATCACCGTGACGACCGCCAGGCTCGACCGGCGGTTGATGCTCTGCGCACTGATGGTCCTGCTCGCCGCGGCCAACTTCCTTGCGGCGGCCGGTTCGACGTACTGGCTCGAACTCGTCGCCCGGGCGATGGTCGGGATGACGATCGGTGGCTTCTGGTCGATCGGAGCCGGGCTGGCCGCGCGGTTGGTGCCGGAGCGGTGGGCGGCCCGCGCGACGGCGGTGATCTTCTCGGCGGTACCGCTGGGCTCCGTGCTCGGCGTACCGGCCGGCACGTTCGTCGGGGAGCACGCGGGCTGGCGGGTGCCGTTCGCAGTACTGGGGGTGGTGGCGGTCGGCGTACTGGCTGCGCTTGTGGTCTTCGTACCGCCGCTGCCACCGCTGCAAGTGACAAGGCTGGGACTACTGCGCGACGTACTACGCCAGCGGCAGACCCGGGTCGGGTTGATCGCTACCTGCTTGATCGTCACCGCCCACTTCGGCACCTATACCTACGTGACCACGCTCCTGCGCGACCACGTCAGCACGCTGCTCCTCATCTATGGCGTGGCAGGCCTGGCCGGCAACCTCCTGGCCGGCACTACGATCGCCCGGCACCTGCGGGCCACCTTCCTCACCAGCGCCCTGCTCATCGCGGCTGCCACTCTCCTCCTGCCGGTGGCTGGGCGTTCTACGGCGGGCGCAGTCGTCCTGCTAGTTGTCTGGGGGCTCGCGTACGGCGCGGTACCGGTCTGTTCGATGACCTGGTTCGCGCGCTCGGCTCCGACGGCTCCAGAGGCGGCCACGGTGCTATTCACCTCTTCCTTCCAGGCGACCTTGTCCGCCGGCGCGCTGCTTGGTGGGCTGGTCGTCGACCTCACTTCAGCGTCCAGCGCCTTCGTCTGCGGCAGCGTCGTGGCCCTGCTCGCGGCGGCCGCTCTCACAGGTTCTGTGCTAGACAGGCGGTAACCAAAGGGGCCCTCGTGGACCAGCTAACCCTCGGCGTCATCGGCCGTTCCCGCAAAGAGAACGAGCATCGACTGCCGATCCATCCGCACCACTTCGACCGGATCGACGAAGACCTGCGGCACCGCATCTTCCTCGAGTCCGGGTACGGCGAACAGTTCGGCGTGTCCGACGCGGTGCTGTCCCGCTCCGTGGCCGGCGTCCTCGACCGGGAACAGTTGATCGCCAGGACCGACGTCATCCTGCTGCCGAAGCCGCAACCCGAGGACCTGGCCGAGCTCCGCACCGGACAGGTGCTTTGGGGCTGGCCGCACTGCGTCCAGGACGACAAGGTGACCCAGCTCGCGATCGACCGCGACCTCACCCTGATCGCCTTCGAGGCGATGAACCACTGGACCGAGGACGGCCGGTTCAACCTGCACGTGTTCCACAAGAACAACGAGCTGGCCGGCTACTGCTCGGTGCTGCACGCGCTGGAGACGATCGGTTCGACCGGCGTCTACGGCCGCCGGCTCAACGCCGTCGTGATCGGCTTCGGGGCGACCGCCCGGGGAGCCGTCACCGCGCTGACCGCGCACGGCGTGCACGACGTCGACGTACTGACCGCGCGCGGGGTGACCGCGGTCAGCTCGCCGATCCACTCCGCCCGGATGATCCAGTTCGACCACGACGAGGCCGACGACACCAACGACCCGCGCCGCAGCCACGCGCTCATCGACGACGACCGGGTCCCGCTGGCCGGGTTCCTGGCGCAGCACGACATCATCGTGAACTGCGTTCTGCAGGATCCCGACGCACCGCTCACCTTCCTGATCGAGGAAGACCTGGAGCTGCTGTCGCCGGGCACCCTGATCGTGGACGTCTCCTGCGATGAGGGCATGGGCTTCAGCTGGGCCAGGCCGACCGGGTTCGCCGAGCCGACCTTCACCGTCGGCGACAACGTCACGTACTACGGCGTCGACCACACCCCGTCGTACCTGTGGAACTCGGCCGGCTGGGAGATCAGTGAAGCCCTGCTCCCCTATCTGCGGACGGTGCTCGACGGGCCCGAGGCTTGGCACGCCGACACCACAATCCAGCGAGCCATCGAGATCGAGGGCGGGAGGATCCGCAACCCGGGGATCCTGTCGTTCCAGCACCGCTCACCGGAGTACCCACACCCGCACCTGTAGCGAGTGACGCGGAACACAGCTGACAGCCGGGAAGTAGCATCACGGCCGTGCCACCTGTCGAGAGAACCACTCCGGACCGCTGTCCGGGGGTTCTTGCTGTGCACGAGGCGGCGGACGGTGGGTTGGCGCGGGTGCGGCTGCCGGGTGGTCTGCTGAGCGCCGATCAACTGCGGGTGCTGGCTGCTGCCTCCGTCGACCTCGGTGACGGCCAGTTGGAGCTGACCTCGCGGGCAAACGTGCAGATCCGCGCGCTGCAGCCTGGCGCGCCGGTTGAGCTGTCCGACCGGCTCTACGCGGCCGGCCTGCTGCCATCGATGAGTCACGAGCGTGTGCGCAACATCCTCGCCTCCCCTCTCTCCGGCCTCGACCACCACAGCCTGTACGACGTACTAGCTGTCGCCGGCGAGCTGGACCGCCTGCTCTGCGCCAGCCCGCCGCTGGCTGCCCTGCCTGGGCGGTTCCTGTTCGCCTTGGACGACGGCCGGGGAGATCTGGCGGCGGTGAAGGCCGACGTAGCCGCCCGGATGGTCGACGGCAGGCACGCCGAGCTGCTCCTCGCCGGAGTCGCCACCGGGCTGCATGTGGTGGGAGAACAACTGGCAGCTGTCATGGTCGAGGCCGGAGAGGCGTTCCTGCTGGAGCGCGCTGAACAGCAGTCGGAGGCCTGGCGTCTGGCAGAGCTGGAAGACGGTCCGCCGCGGGTGCTGAGCCGGCTGGGGCTGATGGCTGGCGCCGCGGCGGCGGATCGGCCGCGGCCGGAGGCCGCTGGCCCCCCGAGTGGTCTGCTGCCAACCGATCCCCGTCCTCTAACCACTCACGAGCCCAGGCCGGAGGCCGGGTTGGTGGAGCAGGTTGATGGTGGTGTGGCGTTGGTGGTGACGGTGCCGTTGGGGGTGCTGAGGGCGGAGCAGGCTGAGGCTTTGGGTGAGGTTGCCGACGAGCAGCAGCTGCGGGTGACGCCCTGGCGGAGTGTGGTCGTGCCGGGGGTGGTGGATGTTGCGGCTGCTGTTGAGCGGTTGAAAGGGGTGGGGCTGGTGCTGGACGCTGGCTCGCCCTGGAACGGGGTTACGGCTTGTGCTGGGCGGCCGGGGTGTGGAAAGGCGTTGGCCGATGTGCGCGGAGACGCGTGGCGGGTGGTGCCGAACTGGACGCCGGGGACCGCAGCTAAACCTCGTGAAGCAGAGACCGCTGGGACGGCGAAGGCTGGGCGGCGGGTGCACTGGGCGGGGTGTGGGCGGCGGTGTGGGCGGCCGGCAGAGGGGTTTGTGGATGTGTTGGCTACCGAGGGGGGTTACTCGGTGGATGGGGAACGGGCAGTGCCGGTCGATGAGGTGAGGGTGCGGTGAGCGATAAGTACGAGTACGTGACTGACGGTGCGGAGATCTACCGTCAGTCGTTCGCGACTATTCGTGCGGAGGCTGCGCTTGACGGGCTGCCGGCGGACGTGGCGCAGGTTGCGGTGCGGATGATTCATGCGTGCGGGATGACCGACCTCGTCAAGGATCTGGCCTGGTCCGACGGGGTGGTCAAGGCGGCGCGGGAAGCGTTGCGGGCAGGGGCGCCGATCTTGTGTGATGCGGCGATGGTGGCTGCCGGAGTGACCCGGAAGCGGCTGCCGGCGGACAACGACGTGGTCTGCACGCTGAGCGAGGCCTCGGTGCCGGAGCTTGCCAGGAAGCACCAGATCACTAGAAGCGCCGCCGCGCTCGATCTGTGGATGGACAGGCTGGAAGGCTCGGTGGTTGCCATCGGCAACGCGCCGACCGCGTTGTTCCGGCTGCTGGAACTGATCCGGGACGGCGCGCCGCGGCCGGCCGCGGTCCTGGGGATCCCGGTCGGGTTCATCGGCGCGGCGGAGTCCAAGGAAGCACTGGCCGCGAACGACCTGGGTCTGGAGTACCTGGTCGTCCGCGGTCGCCGGGGTGGCAGCGCGATCACGGCTGCCGCCGTCAACGCGATCGCGAGCGAGGAAGAATGACCGGACGGCTGTGGGGTGTCGGGCTCGGCCCGGGCGACCCCGAACTGGTGACGGTGAAGGCGGCCCGGCTGATCGGCGCCGCCGACGTGATCGCGTACCACAGCGCCCGGCACGGCCGGAGCATCGCGCGCTCGGTGGCCGCGCCGTACCTGCGCGAGGGTCAGGTCGAGGAACTCCTGATGTACCCGCTGACCACCGAGACCACGGACCACCCCGGCGGCTACCAGGGCGCGATGGACGACTTCTACGCCGAGTGCGCCGCGCGGCTGGCGGCCCACCTCGACGCCGGCCGCGACGTCGTCGTACTGGCTGAGGGCGATCCGTTGTTCTACGGGTCCTACATGCACATGCACAAGCGGCTGACCGATCGCTACGACTGCGAGGTCGTGCCCGGCGTGACGTCGGTCAGCGCCGCGGCCGCGGTGCTCGGCCGTCCGCTGTGTGAGCGCGACGAAGTCCTGACCGTCCTGCCCGGCACTCTCCCGCCAGACGTCCTGGCCGAGCGGCTACGGAACACCGACGCGGCCGCGGTGATGAAACTGGGCCGCACCTTTGCGAACGTACGAGAAGCCTTCGAGCAGGCCGGACGCCTGGACGACGCCTGGTACGTCGAGCGCGCGACCACCGACGCCCAGCGAACCGCTCCACTGGCCGAGGTCGACCCGAGCGAGGTCCCGTACTTCTCCCTCGCTCTGCTCCCGAGCCCGCTCAACACGCCCGCGACCGAGCCGACGAAGGTTGCTCTTAGCAACGAGGGCTCCGTCACCGTGGTCGGGCTCGGCCCGGCCGGACCGGAGTGGCTGACGCCGCAGGTCCGGTCCGCGATCGCCGAGGCCGACGACCTGATCGGCTACGGCCCGTACGTCGACCGCCTGCCGGACCGCGCCCGCCAGCGCAAGCACGGCTCTGACAACCGGGTCGAGTCCGAGCGGGCCGCCTTCGCGCTCGACCTGGCCCGCAAGGGTTCGCGGGTCGTGGTGGTCTCCTCCGGCGACCCCGGCGTGTTCGCGATGGCGAGCGCGGTCACCGAGGTCGCCTCGGAACCGGAGTACGCCGACATCACCGTCAGCGTGCTGCCGGGGATGACCGCGGCGCAGGCAGTCGCGAGCCGGGTGGGTGCGCCACTCGGCCACGACTACTGCGTGCTGTCACTGTCGGACCGGCTCAAGCCGTGGGATGTGATCGCCGCCCGGTTGACCGCCGCGGCATCGGCCGACCTGGCGATCGCGATCTACAACCCGGCCTCGAAGTCCCGCACCTGGCAGGTCGGCGCGACCAAGGACCTGCTGCTCGAGCACCGCGCGCCGACCACCCCTGTGGTGATCGGCCGCGATGTCGGCGGTTCGTCGGAATCCATCACCGTCACCACCTTGGCCGACCTGGACCCCGAGCAGGTCGACATGCGGTGCCTGCTGCTGATCGGTTCCTCCATGACGCAGGCAGTGGATCGCGAAGCGGGGCAACTCGTGTTCACCCCGCGCCGCTACCCGGCCCCGGTCAGCGAGGCTGAGCGTCAGGACCGGTGAGGATCTTCAGATCCTGTTGAAGTACTCGGTGGCCGCTGATCGGTCACCGCGTAGGACAGCGATCCGCGGAACCCGATGCCCTTGCGGACGATCCTGAGGTCGACCTTCCCGCAGGTTCTTGTCAATTCTGCCGAGATCCTGCATGGTCCGGCAGCCGCTGGGGTAGGGGCCCGCCGCAGGTCGACTTGTGAGGAGAAACGGCTGTGGAGCAGCGTTACGGCGGCACCGACACCATGACCGAACCGAATGTCAGTTCGGCTACTCAGCGTTACGAGGAAGCGCGCGCGGCCGCGGAACGGGCGATGACCACCGTCACCGTGGTGCCCGATCGGCCGCCGACCCAGGGGGCGATGCCGATCGACGTGGGGTTGCCGCCGTACCGGGGGTTCAAGTTCGGGGCGGCGTTCTTCGGCTGGCTGGTCATGCTGTCGATGGCGGCGCTGATCACCGTCCTCATCGCGGGCGCGGGCATCGGGATCTCCAACGTTCTGGACTACACCAGAGCCGACGCCGAGCGGCAGGCCGGTACCGCGGCCATGGTCGCGGCCGCCGTCCTGGTCCTGGCGGTGAGCATCGCCTTCTACACCGGCGGGTACGTCGCCGGCCGGCTCGCCCGGTTCGACGGCGCCCGGCAGGGCTTCGGCGTGTGGATGTTCTCGCTGCTCCTGGCCGCGCTCGCGGCCGGTCTCGGCGCGTACGCGAACAGCCTGTACGACCTGGTCGACCGGGTGGATCGCCCGGACGTGCCGCTCAGCAACGACGACCTGCTCACCGGCGGTCTGATCACCGCCGCCGCCCTGCTGATGCTGCCGCTGCTCGCGGCGCTGCTCGGCGGCAAGACCGGCCAGCGCTACCACGACAAGATCGACGACCTGCTCGATTGAGGCGAGGGGATCGATCGGGGCGGGCCGCTCGATTGAGGCGAGGGGATCGATCGGGGCGGGCCGCTCGATTGAGGCGAACTGGTCGATCGGGGCCGGCTGGTCGATCGAGGCGACGCTCGATTGAGGCGAATAGGGGCGGGTACGAGGAAGGGAGAACGGGGCTGTCGAGGTAAGGAGACGGCGACATGGTTCAGCAATATCGGGACGACCCCGATACCCAGCATCTCAGCCCGGCCAGGCAGTTCACCGAGGACACTCCCGCGGACCGGACCGCCACCCATCGGGCCGAGGTCAAGACGTCCACCGCCGCCGAGGTCAATCCGGTCTATCGCGGCTTCAAGTCCGGCGCCGCGTTCTTCGGCTGGCTGATCGCGATCGGCCTGATCGTGCTGCTGACCGGCGTGATCGGCGCGATCGCCGCGGCGGTCGACTACGCGATCACCATCGACCGGACGATGGCCGAGGAGAACGCCGGCACCATCGGCTTGGTCTCGGGCACCGTGTTCGTGCTGATGATGGCGATCGCCTACTACAACGGCGGGTACGTCGCCGGCCGGCTGGCGCGGTTCGACGGAGCCCGGCAGGGCTTCGGGGTCTGGGCCATCGGGCTGATCGTGACCCTGGTGGTCGCCGGGATCGGCGCGCTCGCGGGTTCGCAGTACAACGTGCTCGATCGGGTGGACCTGCCGACCATTCCGTTGGCGGAGGACACGCTGACCACAGGCAGCGTGATCCTGGGCGCCACGGTTCTCGTGGTCACCCTGCTGGCCGCGGTGATCGGCGGCAAGGCCGGTCAGCGCTACCACAAGCGCATCGACAACAGCTGGGGCTAACACCAAGCACCCGGAAGTCGGATGGCAGCAATCCGGCTTCCGGGTTCTGTTTGTCCCGAGGCTCTCCCACCGACCACGCTGACCGGCATGGCCCGTACTGCGCTAGTCGTCGGAGGCACGAGTGGAATCGGCGCGGCCACCGCGCTCCGGCTTGCCGCGGACGGCGCGACCGTGATCGCAGCAGGCCTGAACAGCCCCGGCGCCTCCCCAGAACTTCAGCAAGCCGTAGCACTCCACGAGCTCGACCTGCGCGATCCGCAGCAACTGGAAGACCTCATCGCCGCCCAGCCGCGGCTCGACGTACTGGTGAACGCAGCGGGCATCATCCGCCGCGGCGAAGAGCACCAGCCGTCGGTGTTCGCCGAAGTCCTCGCCATCAACCTCACCGGCGCCATGCGGGCAGCAGAGGCAGCCCACGACCTACTGGCCGAGACCAAGGGCTGCATCGTCAACGTGGCTTCCATGCTGAGCTACTTCGGCGGCCCGCTAGTTCCCGGCTACAGCGCGAGCAAAGGCGGCATCGTCCAACTCACCAAGTCCCTGGCGGTCGCCTGGGCGCCCGACGGCATCCGGGTGAACGCGGTAGCACCCGGCTGGATCGCGACCGATCTGACCGCCGCCCTGCAAGCGGACCCGGCCGCCGCAGACCGAATCCTGTCCCGTACGCCGATGGCCCGCTGGGGTGATCCCGCCGAGGTAGCCGGCGCGATCGCCTTCCTGACTGGGCCCGACGCCACCTTCGTCACCGGCGCTGTTCTGCCGGTCGACGGCGGCTACCTGAGCAACTGAGGAGAACACATGAGCAGCAAGATCCCGATCTCGGCGGCCGTACCCCTGGAGATCGCCGTCCAGGCCGTCCCCGACGACGACCGGCTCTGGGTTCCGCAGGCTCCGGACGTGTGGTTCCGCCCGCTGATGCTGAACACGATCACCGGCCAGTGGTGCAACCTGCTGAAGGTGACCCGGTCCGGCATCGTGTCGCGGCATCGGCATCCGAGCGCGGTCTTCGGCTACGTGATCCAGGGCCGCTGGCAGTACGACGAGCACGAGTGGGTCGCCGAGACCGGCTCGTTCGTCTACGAGCCGCCGGGCGAGATCCACACCTTGCGGGTCCCGGAGGACACCACTGAGATGATCACCTTCTTCAACATCTCCGGCGCGATGATCTACGTCGACGACGACGGCAACCAGACCGGCTACGAGGACACCTTCACCAAGATCCAGCTCTGCCGCGACCACTACGCCAGTAATGGCCTGGGTGCCGACTACGTGGACCAGTTCATCCGCTAGCCGAAGGCCACGCCGGCGGGGTGGATGAGACCGCGCGGACCTCCTCCAGGACTTGGTCCAGGGCGGCCGACTCGGGGCGCGCTCGGTGCCGGAAGACCGCGACCTGGCGTTCGACCCCCGCGTCGCGAATGGGCACCAGCCGTACTCCGTCGAGGTTCGCCGTCAGCATCGCCAGCGCGTTGGTGACGCCGATCCCGAGGCCGTGGCGGACGAGCGACAGCAGCGTCTGCGGCTGGTTCGTCCGGAAGATGCTCGGCGGGTTCAGGCCGGCCGACGCGAAGGCCAGGTGGGACTCGAACTGACGCGATCCCGAGGCTTCGCCGATCGAGATCAACGGCAGCTCCGCCAACTCGGCCAGTCCCACACTGACGGGTGCGCTTCCGGCGGGGAAGACGGCGATCAGCGGTTCCTTCCAGAGCAGTTCGTGCACGAGGGCGTCGTCGGTCACGAGCGGGTGAACCGGGCGGATGGCGAGGTCGAGCTCGCCCCGGCTCAGTGCGCCCTCCAGCTCGAGACTCGGCCCTTCGTGCAGCAGCAGCCGCAGGTCCGGGTGCTCGCGGCGCAGTCGGACCGCCACTCTCGGGAACAACCAGGCGGCGACGCTCGGGTACGCGCCGAACCGGACGTGGCCCCGGACGTTCCCGGACCTGTCCGCGAGGGAGCCGAGCCGATTGAGGATCTCCTCGGCGTCCGGAAGCAGCGCGCGCCCTTCCGCCGTCAGCACCGCCGGGTGCGCAGTACGGTCGAAGAGTTGGAGGCCGAGGGATTTCTCCAGCTCGGCGACGTGCTCGCTGATCCGGGACTGGGAGCGGAAGGTCGCCTTGGCCGCGGCCGAGAACCCGCCGTGGCGCGCGACCGCCACGAAGCTGACGATTCAGTCCAGCCGATAGCCGTACGCCGCGGTCAGGTCCATAGCTGATCAGGCTAGTGCCCGGGAAGATACAGACCCGTCCGCGCTGTTGGACCGGGTGTGAAGAGGACTCAGGTGGCGGTGATCGGAGCCGGCCAGGCCGGACTGTCGGCGGCGTATCACCTGGTCAGGATGGGATTCAGCCGGTACGACGGGGTCGTGGTGCTGGACCGCAACCCGGCTCCGGGTGGTGCCTGGCAGCACCGCTGGGACTCCCTCACCATGTACGACGTGCACGGCATCGCGAATCTGCCCGGGGTCGACGTACCGGAGAGCGCGGGTGATGAGCGGGCCAACGAGTTCGTCCCGCGGTACTTCGCTGACTACGAGTCCGCGTTCGACCTGCCTGTCGTCCGGCCGGTGGTCGTCGAGAGCGTGCGGCGCGACGGCGACCTCTTCGAGCTGACGACGGACCACGACACCTACCAGGCCGAGGCGATCGTCAACGCCACCGGCACCTGGAACCGCCCGTTCATCCCCTGGTATCCCGGGATCGAGACATTCCAGGGCAGGCAGTTACACACGGCCGACTACAACGGGCCCGAGGAGTTCACCGGGCAGCACGTACTGGTAGTCGGCGGCGGCGCGTCGGCCGTTCAGTTGCTCGCCGAGATCTCCGAAGGCGCCAGTACTACGTGGGTGACCCGTCGGCCGCCCGAGTGGCGCACCCCCGGCGAGGAGTTCGGCCCCGAGATCGGCCGCCAGATCATCGCCAAGGTGGAGGAACGCGTTCGTGCGGGCCTTCCGCCGAAGAGCGTGGTCGCCGTGACCGGGCTCCAACTTCGCGAGCAGGAGCAGGCCGCCTACCGCAAGGGCGTCTACACCAGGCTGCCGATGTTCGAGCGGATCACGCCCGACGGGGTGGTGTGGTCCGACGGCCGCGAGGAACGCTTCGACGCGATCCTGTGGGCGACCGGCTTCCGCGCCGATCTGGGGCATCTGGCCCCGCTGCGCCTTCGCGAGCCGTCCGGCGGCATCCGGATGGACGGCACCCACACCGCCCTGGACCCGAGGATCCATCTCGTCGGCTACGGCCCGTCCGCCAGCACGATCGGCGGGAACCGGGCCGGCTTCTCAGCCGCGCGCCAACTCCGCGACCTCCTCCAGCCGCTCGCCGCCTGACCACTGGCGGTGCTTGCGAACGGCAACCGGGATCAGGAAGCCGGACAGCAGGAAGATTGTGGCGGTGAGCAACCACCCCGGCCAGCCCCAACTGACCGCAACCACGGTCAGCACCAGCGGTGCGATCAGGTCGCCGACCTGGTGCCCCATCGCGTAGGCGCCCTGGTACTGGCCTTGAGCCCCGGGCGGCGCCAGTTCGAAGCTGATCCCCCAGCCGCCGGCTGACTGCAGCATCTCCCCCAGCACGTGAACGAGAGCGGCGGCCAGCAGCAACGTGATGGTGACCGCCCCCGAGGTGAGATCGGTGAGCGCGAGGACACCACACGCGAGGGCGAGAAGGAGCCCGGCACGACGACCCGCGCGAGCCGCACCCGCGAGGTTTTCGGTGCCGCGGGCAACCCTGATCTGCAGCAGGATCACTGCCACCGAGTTCGTCACCAGGAGCACCGAGACCAGCCAGGTCGGGGCGTCCGTCGCGGTCGCCACCCAGAGCGGGATGGCGACCTGGGCCATCGCGTTGTGCATGCTCAAGAGGCCGTCCAGCGCCACGAAAGCCAGGTACGGCCGGTCCTTGAGCGCGGTCAGTGCCGACGGACCCGACGCCGACGGCACCGGCGCGACACGCGGCATGCCCCATCGCACCAGCCCGGCCGTGACCAGGTATGTCGCCGCGTTCGCGAGCAGGGCGATGACATAAACCTCCGGCCGGTCGACCGCGAGCACGATGCCGGCCAGCGCCATCCCGACGCCCATCCCGATGTTCGTCGTCACCCGCAGCATCGCCCGGGTCCGCACTCGCTGGTCCGGCGGCGCCAGGCCCGCGATGAGAGCACCCTTCGCGCCGCGTTGCCCTGAGTCCGCGATCGCGGTCAGCGCCGCGATTCCGACGTACAGGGCGAAGGAGCGGACTTGGGTGAGGCCGGCCATTGTCAGCGCCTGCAGCAGCAGGAACGCGACGTACGCGCGGTTCGGGCCGAGGCGGTCAGCCACCACCCCGAGCGGCGTGCTGGCGACCAGCCCGACCAGACCCGCGACGGTCAGGCCGATACCGACCTCACCGACGGACAGCCCGGCCACGCGGGTCAGGTACAGGGCACCGACAGCGGCGTAGACGCCGTTCCCGAAGGTGTTGACGAGGGTCGCGACGACCAGGCGGCGGACTTCAGGCGGAAGGGGCACGACCGCCAGCCAACAGCCTGCGCCGCCCGGACGCTGGTGGATTGACGGAATTCGTCAACGCATCACGAGATCGAGCAAGTCCGTGCCGATGCTTCTGACGGCGTCTTCGTCGAGGCGGTAGGCGACGAAGCGACCCTGACGCTCGGCGGTGACCAGGCCGGCTCGGGTCAGCGCGCGCAGGTGCCGGGTGACCTGGGTGGGGTTCAGACCCCAGATGGTCGCGATCTCCCCTGCCGTTCGCGGTTCGCTGGCGACGGCGCGGCAGATCTGCAGCCGATCCGGACCTGCCAGCGCCTCCAGCCGGCTGCGGATCGCCTGGGCGGTCGGTACTTCGGCCGCGCCACCCGCCGCCGGGTAGATCACCGTGAGCGGCTCGCCTGGAATCTCGCCGAGAAACAAGTGCGGCGCGATGAAGTTGCTCGGCACCAGCAGGATCGACCGCTCGGCCAGGTCGATGCGCTTGTTCTGCACCTTCTGAACGACCACGCTGTCCGGATCGCGCGCCGCGATCGAGCCGTCCAGCGACCGCAGCATCACTCCCAGCCCGTCGCGGACCGCCCGGTCGCGATCCTGCCGTCCCCGCGCGGCCAACTGATCCCGCGACTCGGCCCAGAGCTCGCCGAACCAGCCCTGCCAGCACGCGTCGAGCAGGTCAAGGAATCGCCGCACCGGATCGGCCGGATCGGTGAGCAGACTTTCCACCAGTACTGCGACCGCCTGCCCCCGGCTGCGAGCCCAGCGCCGTACGGCGTCCGCGTCGGTGGTTCGCGTGCTCAACGGCCTACCACGCAAGGGCCGAACCAGCTCCGCCGCGACGTCCTCGGGCGCACGGGAGCGCAGTACGGCTAGCTCGTCCTGCCACGATGGCAGGCCGGTTGCGGAGCTGGTCGCGAAGAAGCGGGCCCGGACCGCGCGCACCGTCCAGGTCCAGGCCGCCAGCTCTCTCTGGAGTTCGGGGGGCATCGTGGCGCGGACCTGCTCGGCCCACTCGGTCTTGCCGTGGTGACGCGGCTCGGCCAGGACATGCAGGGCCGAGCCCAGCTCGATAAGCGGCGAGGCGATGTGGCGGACTCGCTCGGGATCGAGCCGGCTCACCCCGGCCAGTACGGTCGGCAAGCCCGTCAGCCGCGGAGACGGAAGAGCAGCTCGGTCTCCCACTCGTTCAGGTCGGGGGTGTCGATCGGGCCCGGGTCGATGCCACGGGCCGCGAACCGGCTGAACAGTTCGGGCGTGCGGTCCGCGAACGCGCCGATCTCGGTCATCGCGACCTTGGCGCGCAGCGCGACGGACGGCTGGTCCTCGCGCTCGGCGATGGTGGGCTCCATCAACTCCTCCTCGATGTTCCGTGAACGTCTTGGCAGCAGACATTGCAGCACGCGGGTTTGAGGCGTGTACTGCTGGTGTATCAGGGGGATGGTCGCCATGGGCCGGATTTTCGTCGCGTTGTCGTCCGTTGCGGTGTTGCTTGTGGGGCCCGCACTACCTGCCGCCGCCGAGCCGGCGACGCCTATCAGTTATCCCGCGAGTGCTACGGCGACGCGGTACACCGGTTTGGCGTTCGACACCTGTACGGCGCCGACGCTTGCGCAGATGACGGCGTGGCAGGCGTCGCCGTACCGAGCGATCGGGATCTACATCGGCGGGGTGAACCGTGGATGCACGCAGCCGCAGTTGACCCTCAGTTGGGTGAGTAGCGTGAGCCGGCTGGGCTGGCGGCTCATCCCGATCTACATGGGCTACCAGGCGCCGTGCACGACCCGGCCGAACGCGGTGAAGATGACCGCACCGTCCGCTGCCACCCAAGGTACGAGTCAGGCAGCCGATGCGATCGCGAAGGCTCGGGCGCTGGGGATACTGCCGGGTAGCGCGATCTACGGCGACATGGAGCACTACAACGCGAGTGATGCGACCTGCCGCGCGACGGTACTGCGCTATCTGTCGTCCTGGACGAAGGAGATCCACCGGCAGGGGTACATCTCGGCGGTCTATGCCCATCAGGACTCCGGCGCCAAGCACCTGGCAGAGGTCTACAACTCGACCGCCTACGCCCGTCCGGACGCGCTGTGGATCGCCCGGTGGGACCTGAACTCGGCCCTGACCGGTTGGCCGCTGATCTCCAACCGCTTCTGGGCGGTGGGTCAGCGCGCCAAGCAGTACAGGGGTGACCACAACGAGACGTACGGCGGCGTGACGCTGAACATCGACAACGACCGGTTCGACGCACCCGTCGCCTCGACCTGGTACACGTACACCGTCCGGACGACCATCTACAGCTACAGCGGCCCGTCGACGGCGTACCCGATCAGAACAACCATTCCGGCGAACTCCGGCGTACGCATCGTCTGCCAGACCTACGGACCTCAGATCGGCAGCACCACGGTCTGGAACAAGCTGATCGACGGTACGTACGTGACGGACTACTACGTCCGCACGCCGAACAAGCCCGGCTACAGCCCACCCATCCCCGGCTGCAGCTACCCGTACCAGACGACCATCGACAACCTGAGCCGGCGGCGCGGCCCGGGTACGTCGTACAGCACGTACCCGGGTCTGCTGCCGATCGGTTCACTCGCGTGGGTAACTTGCCAGCGCGCGGGGACGACAGTCGGCACCACCGCCGTCTGGGACCGCCTGACCGACGGCAGTTGGGTGACGGACTACTACGTCGCCAACGCCAGCAACACGACGTACAGCGCCCCCATCAGACGCTGCTGAAGTACTGCTGAACTCAGGCGAAGTACTGCGGAAAGAGGTCGTGGGCCGGTCAGCGGCTTACGGCTCGTCGACGACCGAGGCGTACGAGATCACGCCGCGGCGGATCTGGTCGGTGACGGCGCGGGCGGTGGCACGCAGCGGGGTCGGGCCGGCGGCGTCGGCGACCTGCTCGGTCAGGTCGATCAGTTGCTTGACCCAACGAACGAAGTCGCCGGCGGCCAGGTCCGACTCGTACAGGACCTCGGTCAGCGACGCACCCGACGCCCAGCGGAACGCGGCCCAGGAGAAGCCGAGATCCATCGGGCGCAGGAAGTCGACCCGCATGTCGCGTTCGAGCGCGGACAGGTCGCGCCAGATCGAGCCCATCCGCTCCAGCGCGTTCCGTACTTCGCCGCGCGGCAACCGCGGCGACGTCGGCTCGTCCTTGGAGCGCGACTCGTAGACCAGCGCCGCGAGACAGGCCGCCAACTCCGGTACGTCGAGGTCGTCGAAGACGCCCTGGCGCAGGCACTCGGCCGCGACCAGGTCGAGCTCGGTGTAGATCCGC
This sequence comes from Kribbella sancticallisti, assembly GCF_039530625.1. Lineage (NCBI taxonomy): Bacteria > Bacillati > Actinomycetota > Actinomycetes > Propionibacteriales > Kribbellaceae > Kribbella > Kribbella sancticallisti. The sequence continues at coordinate 181,141 of NZ_BAAAOS010000001.1, forward strand.
GACAGCCGGTCGCCCGCCTCGGTGGTCTTGTCGCCGTCCAGGTAGTGCAACGCGTCGAGCACCTGGCAGACCCGGTCGAACTGGCGGGCGATGGTGTTCGTCCGCTGCTCGATCTTGCGCTGCACGTCGCGGTTCTCCCGGTCCAGCCGGAAGTACCGCTCGGCCCAGCGGGCGTGGTCCTCGCGGTCGGCGCACCCGTGGCACGGATGCGCCCGGAGCTCCGCGCGCATCTGCTGCAACTCGGGGTCGTCCGCGTGCGTGACGACGTCGCCGTTGCGGCTGCGCGACGACGGCGGTCCGTCCTCGCCGAGCATGTCGGTGCGGCCGCGCAATACGTGTGCCAGTTCGCGCCGCTGCTGCGGGTTGCGCGGGTTGAACTTCTTCGGCACCCGCAGCGAGCTGATCGCCGACACCGGGGTCGGGAAGTCGATCATCGACAGCTTGCGCACCTGCCGGTCCAGCGTCAGCACGGTCGGTCGCGGCCCCTCGCGCTCGGACCGCACGCCCGGGTCGAGCACCAGCGCCCAGCCGGCACTGCGCCCGGCCGGGATCCGGATGATGTCGCCGATCCGCAGCTTCTCCAGCGACTCCTGCGCCTCGGCCCGGCGGTCCAGCTTGCGCCGCTTCGAACCCGACGACTCCCGCTCGCCGATCCGGCGGCGCAGCGCGGCGTACTCGAGGAAGTCGCCGAGGTGGCAGTCGATGGACTCCTTGTAGCCCTCGAGCGCCTCGGTGTTGCGCTGCACCTGTCGCGCCAGCCCGACCACGGCCTGGTCGGACTGGAACTGCGCGAACGACAGCTCGAGCATGTCCCGCGCTCTCGACCGGCCGACCTGGCGAACCAGGTTCACCGCCATGTTGTACGACGGGGAGAACGACGAGCGGAGCGGATACGTACGGGTGCTCGCCAGACCCGCGACCGCGCGTGGGTCGAACCCGGGCTGCCACAACACCACCGCGTGGCCCTCGACGTCGATCCCGCGCCGCCCGGCCCGGCCGGTCAGCTGGGTGTACTCACCCGGGGTGATGTCGACGTGCGCCTCGCCGTTCCACTTGCTCAGCTTCTCCAGCACCACCGTGCGGGCCGGCATGTTGATGCCGAGGGCAAGCGTCTCGGTGGCGAAGACGACCTTGATCAGGCCGCGGGCGAACAGCTCCTCGACGACCTCCTTGAAGGCGGCCAGCATGCCCGCGTGGTGCGCGGCGATGCCACGGCTGAGTGCCTCGGAGAAGTCGTGGTACCCGAGCACGCCCAGGTCCTCGTCCGGCAGGTCCGCGGTCCGCTCGGCCAGGACGCGCTTGATCTCGTCGCGCTCGCTCGGCTTGGTCAGCCGCAGGCCCGAGCGCAGGCACTGCAGCATCGCGTCCTCGCAGCCCTTGCGGGAGAAGATGAAGTAGATCGCCGGCAGCAGTGCCCCGGCGTCCAACTCCTCGACCACGTCGGACCGGTACGGCGTGAAGTGCGACTTGGCCGGGCGGCTCTTCGGCAGGTCCCGGCGGCGTCGCGGCTTGCGCGAGTCGTCCCGGAAGATCCTGCTGTCGTCCCGGGCGATCCGGACCAGTTGCGGGTTGACCAGGTCCTTGATGTCCGAGCTGCCGCCGCCGGCCGCGGCCTTGGCCGGATTGCCGGACTTGCCGGACTTCGCCTCCGGCCGGCTCGGCGCGCCCACCCGGGCCGTCGGCGCCTCGCCGGCGAACAGGTCGTGCAGGCGCTTGCCGACCATGACGTGCTGGAACAGCGGCACCGGCCGCTTCTCCTCCAGCACGACGACCGTGTTGCCGCGGACGGTTTCGAGCCAGTCGCCGAACTCCTCGGCGTTGCTCACGGTCGCGGACAACGACACCACCGCGACCGAGTCCGGCAGGTGGATGATCACCTCTTCCCAGACCGCACCCCGGGACCGGTCAGCCAGGTAGTGCACCTCATCCATCACGACGTAGGACAGGCCGAGCAGGGTGTTCGAGGCGGCGTACAGCATGTTGCGCAGCACCTCGGTCGTCATCACGACGATCGGCGCCTCGGAGTTGATCGAGTTGTCGCCGGTCAGCAGCCCGACGTTCTCGCTGCCGTAGCGGTGCACCAGATCGGAGTACTTCTGGTTGCTCAGCGCCTTGATCGGGGTGGTGTAGAAGCACTTCTGCCCGCGCTGCAGGGCCAGGTGCACCGCGAACTCGCCGACCAGCGTCTTGCCGGACCCGGTCGGCGCCGCGACGAGCACCTGGTGCCCGTCCTCCAGCGCCGCGCACGCGCGCAGCTGGAACTCGTCCAAGTGGAAGTCGTAGAGCCCCCGGAACTCCTTCACCGCCGGATGCTCCTGGTCCGAGCGGAAAACGGCGTACTTCTCGGACGGGGTACTCATACCCCCAGGCTATGCGACGCCACCCCCAGACCCACGCCCACCCGTCCGGCCCGGCCACCGCTCGCGTCCATACCTTTTCTGCAACAAGGTGCAGAACGGGGCGTGAGGATTTGCCTTCGGAGGGTGCCGAGCCTCAAAGTTCGCGTTCGTGAGGAAACGTTTCGGATCGCTGAAACCCAACCGCCGCCAACTCCTGCTGACCGGTGCGGTGGTCGCCACCTCGACCGTCGCCGCGACCGAGACCGCCTTCGCCGGCGGGTACGGATCGGGCGATCTGGCGCCCTGGCAGGGTCTGACGAGAGCGATCGCGACCGAGGCGACGATCAGGACCGTGCTGCAGCGCAACGGGCTGTTCATGTTCGGCGACAGCATCGGCCTCCAGGACGGGAAGGCGCTGGCGACCCGGCTGGCCGCGCGGACCGGGGATCCGATCGCGGTGAACAACTGGTCGGGCCGGCCGACAGCGCCGGCCGTCGACGCGCTGGCCGAGTGGGCGCAGAGGTACGGGCTGCCGCGCCGGATTCTGATGGCGACCGGGTCGAACGACATCTTCACGCCGCCCGCCGTCGCGGCTCAGGTCGAGCGGGTGATGGACCTCGTCGGCGGTCAGCGCACGGTCTTCTGGGTCAACACCCAGGTGGCACGGACCCGGTACGGGACGGCCACCCAGCTCGCCGACCAGCGCAACAGCGCATGGATCAACCTGCAGCTCAGCGACGCCCAGCGGCAGCACCCGAACCTGCGCATCGTGCGCTGGGCGGAGTACCTCGCGGCCAAGCCGAACCGGCTGACGATGTATCTCCGGGAGGGGATCCACACCACCGTTCCGGCTGGTCAGGACGCCCGCAACGAGCTCATCGTGCAGGCGATCGCCGCCGCTAAGTGAAAATGATTGTCAACTAGGGCTCGCTCCGGCTACGGTGCCGTCATGATCGACGCCACTGACTGGATGAACCGCTGGGATCGGCAGCAGGCCGCCTATCTGCCCGAACGGGAGATGTGGCTCGGATTGGTGCTGGACGTCGTCGAGGCGCTGGTCGGCGAACCCCGTCGGCTGGTGGATCTCGCGTCCGGTCCAGGCTCGATCGCCGTCCGGGCGGCGGACCGTTTCCCCTCGGTTCACGCGGTCGCGGTCGATGCCGATCCGTTTCTGCTGGAGCTCGGTCGGCGCGCTGCGGGGAGCGGCCGAATCAGCTTCCGCCGGGCGGATCTGCTCGCGCCGGGGTGGGACACAGTACTGGGGGCGGAGTCCGTGGACGTTGTGTGCAGTGCGACCTCCCTGCACTATTTCAGCGCGGAGGACTTCAGCGAGTTGGCCGCGGTACTGGCGCGTCGGCTGCGGACCGGAGGGGTGTTCGTGAACCTTGACACGCTTGAACTGGGTGCCGAGGTTCCGCGGCTGAGCGCCCTGGCCGCGAGGCTGCGGGACCATGCATGGGACGGTGCGACCGCACACGAGGACTGGCAGAACTGGTGGGCGGCGGCACAGGCTGAGCCGGCGTTCGCCGAGTTGCATACCGAGCGGGATCGACTGGCGATCGCGCCTACCGAGGCCGCGCCGGTGACGCTGGCCGAGATGACTGCCGCGCTGCGATCGGCGGGATTCGCCGAGGTCGGCGTACTCAGGCAGGTCGCCGACAAACACCTGGTCGTCGCCCTGCGCTGAACCGTTGGACCGCGGCTCGATTTGGAGCGTTCGACCGGACTACCCGCCGGCAAGGAAAGCCTCCGCACCCCGGGGACATCGGGATGCGGAGGCCGGCATCAGTTGGACGTCAACCGATGCGGAAACTGTCGCCGTAGACCTTCCAGTTCAGGGGCGGGGTGAGGTTGAGGTTGCCGTTGCGGAGGAAGACGCGCTGGGCGGTGACGACCCGGCTGGTGTCGCTGTGGGCCTCCTCCTGCTTCATCACCCAGACCCGTGCGTCGAGGAAGGCGTTCAGCCAGGTGGTCTCGCTACCGCCCTGCGCCGGCGGCTTGGCCTTGGTCAGGGCCCGCTTGCGGATGTTGCGGAAACTGGTCGAGTCGGTGCCGTCGCCGTGCATCACGATGGCGTCGTAGTAGATGAACTGGCCGAGCACGCCGACGCCGTCGGACTTGCCCTGGGCAACGGACGGGTTGAAGTAGACCCGGTCACGCTCGTCGTTCTGGGCGGTCTTGAAGGCGCTGTCGTTCGCGGCGGTCGCCCAGTCCCTGGTGTAGTTCGGGTCCAGCCCGGCGTGCGAGTCGGTGCCGTTCACCCGCCGCAGGGCGGGCAGGTACTTGGCGAGCACGTTGCCGGGCTTGCGATCCGTGTACAACTCGACCAGGTCGAGCATGTCGCCGGTACCGGAGCAGAAACCGATGATGCCGGCCGTGTAGCCACGGCCGTCGTCGATGTCCTCGATGTACTTGTACTGCGCCTTCCAGTCCAGCGACGAGTTCTCCGCGCTGGACACGATCTTCATCGCGATCTCCTTCTTCGCCGGGTCGTCCAGCCCGACGGCCCGCACGTTCTCCTGGTACGGCGTGGCGGCGGGCGCGGCGTGCGGCTGGTACGGCGAGGCGAAGGCAGTCGCCGGGGTGGCGGCGACGGCGAGGCCGAGCAGGATTCCGGCGAGCTTGCGGCCGGAGGTGGGGCGATTCAGCACGATCTCTCCTCTGAGGGGCGTCGAGAGGGTTATCTGTTAGTAAGCTTTCCTATCAGATGAAGCTCGTCACGAACAGAGATCGGAAGAATTCACTGCGTAAGGAACCGGCGAAGATCAGGCATAGACGGTCAAAGCGCCCGGCGCGATGCCGATGTCGACCGGGAGCGGTCCGAGGATCTCCCCGTCCGCGTAGGCGGTGACCCCGGCGGACTCCAGCCGGACCGACCGGCCGCGGAGCGTGTGCACCATCGGGTGCCCGAGATGCGTCCCCTTGGACAGCTTGGGGAACATCTGCAGCAGGGTGAGCCGCGACACCGGCTTGATGATGGTGACGTCGAGCAACCCGTCGTCGATCTCGGCACCGGCCAGGATCTGCAGCCCTCCGCCGTACGTCGGCCCGGTGCCGACCGCGACCAGCATCGCGTCGGTCTCGAGCACCTCGCCGTCCACGGTCACGACGTACGAGATCGGCTTGAAGGTGCGCAACTCGGCCAGCGTGGCCAGGGTGTAGCGGGAGTTGCCCTTGGGCCAGGTCATCTCGTTGGCGCGCTTGTTCACCAGCGAGTCGAAGCCGCCGGCGATCACGGTGGTGATGAACTCGTCCTGCGCCGTCGCCAGGTCGACCGCGCGGGTCTGGCCCCGGACGATCAGGTCGGCCGCCGCCTTCGGATCCTTCAGCGGTACGCCGATGCCGCGGGCGAAGTCGTTCCCGGTCCCGGCCGGGATCACCCCGAACGGCATCCCGGACTTCGCCAGCACCTGGGCACCGAGGTGGACCGTGCCGTCGCCGCCGATCAGGGCGACCCCGTCCGCGCCGGAGGCGATCACCTGGGCGGAGATCCGGCCGACGTCCTCGGCGCAGGTGGTGGCGTACTCGTCGACGATCAGCCCGGCCGCCTCCAGCCGGGCCTGGACGATCGGTGTCACCCGGGCACCGAGGCCCCGGCCGGAAGTGGGGTTCACCACCAGCGCGATCCGACGGCTCATCTCACTCCGCCAGCAGTTCGGCGTTCTTGCGCGCCCGCCGCCGGTCGTTGATCCGCGAGATCACCTCGGCGGCGAAGAACAGGATGCACATCGGGATCGCCAGCAGGCACATCGTGAACGGGTCACCCGACGGCGTCGCGACCGCCGCGAAGATGAAGATGACCAGCACGATGTACGGCCGGAACCGGCCCAGCGCGGCGGCCGGCACGATCCCCAGCATGTTCAGCAGCACCACGACCAGCGGGATCAGGAAGGCGATGCCGAAGACCAGCATCGTCCGGATCACGAAGTCCAGGTAGAGCGGCAGGGTGATCAGGTTCTGGATGTCCAGCGGGGTGAACCCGATCAGGATCTCCAGGCCCTTCGGCAGCGTCCAGTACGCCACTGCCATGCCGCCGACGAACAGCGGGGTGGCGATCGCCGAGAAGATCATCGCCCATTTGCGCTCGCTGCGGTGCAGTCCGGGCGCGATGAAGGCCCACAACTGGTACAGCCAGATCGGGCTGGCCATCACGACGCCGAACAGCGCCGAGATCTTGATCTTGAACGTCAGCGGATCGCCGACCCCGGTGAAGGTGAGGATCGGCTTCAGGTTCTGCTCGGCCGCCAGCGCCGCGACGCTGGTCTCGAACGGCGCCTTCAGCAGGTCCAGGGCCCAGTCGTAGAAGATCCAGCCGACGATCGTGCCGGCAATGATCGCGAGCACACACTTGAGCAACCGGTTGCGGAGCTCGGTGATGTGCTCGCGCAGGGTCATCCGACCCTCTTCGTCTTCCGGGCGGCGCTCCTTGCGCCGTCCGAGCTTCACCATCGCCACAGGTGGTGCGCGTGACTCAGTTGGCGGTGTGGGTCGGCGGGTGGCCGTCGCCCGGTGCCTGGCCGTTCACCTGGTTCGGCTGCTGCACCGGCTGGGCCGGCGGCGTCGCCTGCTGAGTGGTGGCCTGGTCGCCCTCGGTCAGCTCGTCGTTCTTCTTGCGACCCGGGCCGACCTCTTCCTCCCAGATCTTCTTCGACTTGCCGAGCTGCCGCACCAGGGCCGGCAACTTGGCCGACCCGAAGAGCAGCACGACGATCGCGAGAATGACGAGCCACTCCGCGCCCTGGGGCATCCCGATTTCCGGAACCATGACGAACTCCCTTAACCGACTTCTACTCGTGGCTCAACCGTGAGCGCCGATACTACGCCCGGACCCGCAGGTCCTCGCGGATCTGTCCGGACCCGGTCGGAGACTGCGCGGCCTCGAGCTTGGACTGGGCGGCGACCAACTCACGTGTCAGTGCCTTGATCCGGTTCCAGATCTTCTTCGCGAGCAGGGCGAGGACCAGCAGCCACACCGCCACCACACCGAGGAAGAGCAGTAACCAGTACATGCCCCCGAGCCTATCCGGTTCACGGGCCCGGTCTCCCGTCGCGGCCCGTCGCGGTGGACAACGGTGTCGGAACGTGATGGTAAGAACAGGGGACCAACAGACGAGGGGGCCCGGGAATGGAACGGATCACGGTCGCGGAGCGGCGCGCCAGGATTGGTCGGCGGCACCGGCTGGCACCCTCCCAGCAGGCGGCGGATCCGGTCGAGGCGGCCGCGTCGCTGGTGGTGCTGCACGCGACCGACCCGGCGACCGTTCACCTGTCCGTGGCGGCCAGGGTTCCGGGCAGTGAGGTGGCGAGCACGGAGCGTGCCCTGTACGACGACCGCACGCTGATCCGGATGCTCGGCATGCGCCGAACGGTGTTCGTGGTGCCGACCTCGTTCGCGCCGGTGATCCAGGCGGCCTGCTCCGACGACATCGCGGTCAAGCAGCGGAAGTTGCTCGTCAAACACCTCACCGAGTCGGGAATCGCCGCGGATCCGGAAGCGTCCTTGACCTGGTTGCGCGCGGTCGAGGAGTCGACGGTGGCGGCTCTGAGCCTGCGGGGCTCGGCGACCGCGCAGGAGTTGTCGGCTGACGAGCCCAGGTTGCGGAGCCGACTGACGATGGCCCCCGGCAAGGCGTACGCCACTCAGCCCTACGTCACGAGCCGGGTGCTCTTCCAACTCTCGGCGGAAGGCCGGATCGTCCGCGGGCGCCCACTCGGGACGTGGATGAGCAGCCAGCACCAGTGGTCCCCGGTGGAGAACTGGCTGCCGCAGGGCGCCGACGCGAAGCCTTCCGCGGACGAGGCCCGTACGTCGTTGGCGCGGGCCTGGCTGGGTTCGTTCGGGCCGGGCGCGGCGGCGGACCTGCAGTGGTGGAGCGGCTGGACGATGGGCCAGACGAAGAAGGCTCTGGCCGCGGTCGAGGCGGTCCAGGTCGACCTCGAAGGCTCGGTGGGGTACGTGCTCCCCGGAGACGAGGCGCCCGAGGTCGAGACCGAGCCGTGGGTGGCGTTCCTGCCGGCCTTGGACCCAACGCCGATGGGGTGGAAGGAGCGCGACTGGTATCTGGGCGAGCACAAGGCCCGGCTGTTCGACACCACCGGCAACATCGGGCCGTCCGTCTGGGCCGATGGCCGGATCGTCGGCGGCTGGGGGCAGCCCGAGTCAGGCGACGTCCGCTACCAGTTGCTGGAGGACGTGGCCAGCGAGACCGCGGCCGCGATCGAGGCCGAGGCGGACCGGTGGACCAAGTGGCTGGCGGGCGTCCGCATCACTGCGCGCGGGCGCCGCCCGTCGCCGCTGGAGCAACTCCTCAGCCAGGGGTGAGCAGGCAAGCTCTGATGACCGGGAAGGCTCTAGCGTGAGGCTCAGTGTCAGGGTGACGTTGCCGCTCGCGCGGTGGTTGGATCCTGAGCACCTGGAGCCT
>NZ_BAAAOS010000002.1:0-41221 GCF_039530625.1 Kribbella sancticallisti
TCCCGAGCGCGGCTCGGAGGACAAAGGCAAACAATGGTTCGACCTGCTCGCGGCCACACTCAGCAGTCGCCTGATCGAGCTGGCGGAGGCACTGTGATCGACTTCCACACCCACACCCCGGCCTGGGAGACAGTGACCTGGCTGGCCGGGACGCCGTTCGGCGCCGATGAGTTCGTCACCTTCATGGACTCGGCCGGCCTCGATCAAGCGGTGGTGCTCAGCCATGACGGGTTGTTCAACGCAACCCCGGAGGCGAATGACCAGCTCGCCGCCTTCGTCCAGGCGCACCCGGACCGGCTGGTCGGATTCGGCACGGTGAACATCCGCCGCGACGGCGCGCTGGCCGAGACCGAGCGGATGGTGACCGACCTCGGCCTGCGTGGCCTGAAGCTGCACCCCTGGCTACAAGGATTCAGCATGCACGAGGTGGCGCTGGACCCGATCTGCGAGGTGATCACCGAGACCGGCGGGATCCTGCTCAGCCACGACGGCACCCCGCCGTACTCGACTGCCGGCCAGATCGCGGCCCTGGCAAGGCGGCACCCGCGGCTGCCGGTGGTGCTCGGCCACGGTGGTCTGCACGACCTTTGGCGCGAGTCGCTGGCCATGACCCAGGAGACCGACAACCTCTACCTCTGCCTCTGCGGCACCCCGCCGTACGCAGCTCGCCGGATCCTCGCCGAGGCACCGCCGCACAAGGTGCTCTTCGGTACTGATGCGGGGCTTTCGGACAAGCCGAGTCAGGACTATGCCGTGGCCCGGGTCAAGGAGATCGACGGCTGGGGTATCACCGACGCCCAGCGGCAGGCGATGCTCGTGGACAACCCGGCGCGACTCCTCGGCGCAGCGGCATGAGGCCGACCATCAGGGCTGTCCACACCGCCCATGTGAGCCTCGATGCGCACCCCGACCTGATGGTACGCGGCGCCAAGGGTGCACACGAGCGCTCAGAGTTCCTCCTGGTCCGTGTGGTCACGAGTGACGGCGTTGAGGGGTACGGCGAGGTCAGCGCGACGCCCCTGTGGAGCGGCGAGGACGGCGCCAGCGCCGACCACTTCATCCGCTCGGTTCTCGCGCCGGCCCTCATCGGCACTGCGCTGACACCGGTCGGCGCGGCGGATGAGCTGATGGATAAGGTGCTGCACGGCAATCCGTTCACCAAGGCAGGGCTATCTATCGCCTTGTGGGACGCGTACGCCCGGACCTTGGATGTCCCGCTCGCCGTGGCCCTGGGCGGTCCCTATCGTGACGAGATCCCGATCAAGCTGTCGTTGTCCGGCGACGGACCTGACCTCGAGCGGGCCTACCACGCTGCCCGCGCGGCCGGGTTCGGCGCGTTCAAGGTGAAGGTCGGGCTGGGGGTGCCGACGGACGTGGCGCGTTTCGACCAGGCCCGTGCGCTGGTCGGCGACGGTGTGTTCCTCGGCTCGGACGCCAACGGCGGCTGGTCGAGGGCAGAGGCAGTCCGGGCAATCCAGGCGCTCGACCGACTAGGCGTCGCTTTCGTCGAACAACCACTCCAGCGAGATGATCTTGCCGGTCTCGCAGACCTCCGCGGGCTCGGCCCGCCGATCGTCGCCGACGAGTCGGTCTTCGGCACCGCCGATCTGGTTCGGGTGATCGAGGCCGGCGCAGCCGACGTCATCAGCCTGTACGTCGGGAAGTCGGCCGGCCCGGGTCGGGCCGTCGGGATGGCCGCGCTGGCTGCGTCATTCGGGCTGGCGGTGGTGATCGGGTCGAACGGCGAGCTCGGGCTCGGCGCCGCGGCACAGCTTCACGTAGCAGCCGCGATCCCTCGGCTCGCGGCGATTCCGAGCGACATCATCGGCGCGCACTACTACACCGAGGACGTACTGGCGAAACCGCTCGACAGCGATGGCCGGCGCGTGCGGCTCAGCAGTGAACCAGGACTGGGAGTTACTGTGCGAGATGACCTGCTACGGGAGTTCCGATGATCGTCGACGTGCACACCCACACCCCGACGCATCGGTTCGCGGTGCCCGCAGAGGAGCGCCGGGTGTACGAGAACTGGCGGACCGACCGACCGGTGGTGACGACGAACTCGTGGGCCGACTACGACGAGGCGATGGCAGCCGCGGACGCGACGATCGTGTTCAACATCGCCGTCGACGATCCACTCGCGGCGACCGGCCTGTCCTATCCTCCTGAGCGGTGCAACGACGCGACCGCCGAGTTCGTCGCGGACAACCCGGCGAAGCGGATTGGGTTCATGTCGGTCAATCCGGCCCGGCCCGGCGCATTGGAGGAGGCAGACCGGGCCCGCTCCCTCGGTCTCGTCGGCGTCAAGCTTGGGCCGAACTATCAGGACTTCGACCCGCTGGGTCAAGCCGCGTTGCGGTTCTACGAGTACTGCCAACGGCACAGCCTGCCGATCCTGTTTCACCAGGGTGCTTCACCGATGCGCCACGCGCCGCTGCGATACACCTATCCGCTGGTGACGGACGAGGTGGCGCTGCGATTCCCTGAGTTGCGAATCGTGATGGCACACATGGGTCATCCGTGGAGCCGGGAGACGGTGGTGACGATCCGCAAGCATCCGCACGTGTATGCGGACGTGTCGTCGATCTACCTGCGGCCCTGGGTGCTGTACCAGTCGCTGATCAACGCGGTCGAGTGGGGCTGCGCCGGCAAGCTGCTGCTCGGTTCGGATTTCCCGATCGCCAACACCGGTGAGGCCATCGCCGGGCTGTGGACCGTGAACAACATGCTCGAGGGGACCAAGCTGCCACGGGTTCCGGACGAGGTGATCCAGCAGATCGTGCACGCGGACGCGCTCGGTGCGCTCGGTTTGGAGCTACCCGCATGATCATCGACGCGCACGTCCGGATCGGTGACAGCCGGGACGCGAGCCTGCCGGTCGACCGGTTGCTCGCGACGATGGATTTACTCGGCATAGACATGGCGCTGGTCGCCCCGGCTGAGCACTGTATTGCCTACGACAACCGTGCGGGAAACGAGGCGACAGTTGCCGCTCACCACCAGTCGAAGCGATTGTTGCCGTACGCGGTGGCCAATCCGTGGCGCGGTAAGGCGGCCGTCGACGAGTTGGACCGGGCCCGCGACGCGGGAGCCGTCGCCCTGGCCGTGGACTCCGTGCTGCAGGGATTCGATCTGCTCGATGGGCTCCTCGATCCCTTACTGGACTTCGCGGCCGAGTCCGGCTGGTTCGCCTACGTCCGCACCGGCACGCCGCCGACCGCGCTCCCCTTGCCGCTCGCGACTGTGGCTCGTCGGCGACCCGAGCTACCCGTACTGATGGGCAAGAGCGGCGCGACCGACTTCTGGATCGACGCCGTGCCTGCCCTGCAGTACGCACCGAACCTGTACGGCGACACCGCGTACGCGCCCTGGGACACCGTGCTGACCGGATTCGCTCGCGAACCCGCGATCGGAGCCGGGCGACTGGTGTTCTCCACCGACTCCCCATACACGGTGCCGGTGGCAGAACTGGACCGGATCCGGGACTGGCCGATCAGCCCGGACGACAAGGCAGCGGCTCTCGGCGGAAACCTCGCCGAACTGCTCGAGGGGAGCCCGAAATGACTGTGGATATCCAGACCGACGCGTCGTTGCTGGTGCGGGGCGTGTCGCCCGTGCTGGCAGTACCGTTCACGGAGTCGGGTGAGGTCGACTACGGCGGCTTCGACCGGGTGGTGCGCTACGTGCTGTCCACCGGCGTGACCAGCATGATGTTCCCGGGCTTCGCCTCGGAGTTCCACAAGCTGTCCGAGGACGAGCGCTGGCAGCTGACCGAGATCCTGCTCTCACAGACCCGGAGCCGGCCGGACGTCGCAGCGGTGATCGCCGTCCAGGATCACGCGACCCAGTTGGCCGCACGGCGGGCCCGGACCGCGGTCGACGCCGGCGCCGACCTGATCAACTTGCTTCCGCCGCACTTTCTCTCGCCGTCCCGCCGGGCCCTCGTACAGCACATCGAGGCGGTACTGGACTCGGTCGACCCGGTGCCGGTCGTGCTGCAGTACGCTCCGGTCGAGACCGGCACGGTTCTGGATGCGGACGTAATCGGTCAGATCCAGGCCAAGCATCCGAACCTCCGCCTGGTAAAGGTGGAGTCCTCGCCACCCGGCCCGCTGATCGCCGAGCTCGCGGCACGGACCCCGCCACTCCTCGCCGTCGAGGGTTATGCCGGCGTTCAGCTACCGGACGCAGTGCGCCGCGGTGCCGTCGGCACGCAACCCGGTTGCTCGGTCACCGAGGTGTACGTCGATATCTGGCGGCGGCTGACCTCGCCGGACCCGGCCGAGGTGGAGTCCGGGTTCGAGCTGCACCGGAGACTGCTGCCCTACATCTCCTACTGGATGCTCGACACCGAGCGGATCATCGCCGCAGAAAAGGTGATCTCGGTCCGCCGCGGACTGTTCGTCAGTGCGTACTGCCGCGAACCGGCTCACCGCCTCGACGCCGAGGAGATCCGGATGATCGACCGCTTCCTCGCAGACTTCACCGATCTCCTGCCCCACCTGGGCTGACCCCGCGGCGGCGGAGGCCACGCCATGTGCCGCATCATCGGAGGACTGGAGGAACATTCCTCCGGTCCTCGGACGTGAGCGACGGATCAGGGCTGGCGGAGGCGGGCGGTCAGGGCGTGGCCGTACATCAGCTCGGCATCGGAGATCGCCGCTGTCGACGGAGCGATCGAGGCAGCACCTGCAGTGGTGAGTCGTTGGTAGGTGACGGTCTTGAGGAATTTCCCAACCCATAGCCCACCGGTGTAGCGACCCGCCCGCCCGGTCGGCAGGACGTGGTTGGTGCCGATCGACTTGTCCGAGAAGGCGACCGTGGACTCGGGCCCAATGAAGAGCGACCCGTAGTTGCGCAGGTTCTCCGCGTACCAGTCGTCGTCGCCCGTTTGCACCTCCAGATGCTCCGGGGCATAGGCGTCCGACACTTTCACGGCCTCCTCCCGCGACTCGCAGACCACCACCGTGCCGTGCTCACGCCACGCGCCGCCCGCGATCTCGACGGTGGGCCAGTCAGTGGAAAGCCACCGGTCGATCTCGGCGATGACGGCCTCTCCGAACGCGCGGTCGGTCGTGACCAGCAGCGCCGGACTGTTGAAGCCGTGTTCGGCCTGACCGAGCAGGTCCGCCGCCACCAGACGCGGGTCGGCCGTCTCGTCCGCGATCACGGCGACCTCCGTCGGCCCGGCGAGCAAATCGATCCCGACAATCCCGAACAACTGCCGCTTCGCCTCTGCGACGTACGCGTTCCCTGCACCGACCACGAGATCCACCGGCTGGACGTCCTCGAAGCCGAAGGCAAGAGCGGCGAACGCCTGCACACCCCCGAGGCAGGCGATCACGTCAGCCCCGGCAAGGTCCATCGTGTACAGCTGCGGTCCGTAGATCCCGCCGCCGTCCCGGGGCTGCGCCATCGCCACCACGATGTCCACCCCAGCCACCTTCGGAACTGTAACCGTCATGATCGACGACGCGATCAGCGGATACCGTCCGCCGGGAGAGTACGACCCGACGCGGCTGACCGGCAGGTGCTTGTGCCCGAGAATCACACCAGGCCTGGTCTCCGCCTCCAGATCAGTCATCGTGGCCCGCTGGAGCTTCGCGAATCCCTCCACCTGGCCACGGGCGAACTCCAGGTGCCCCGCCAGCTCCTCGTTCACGGAAGTGGCCGCGGCCTTGATCGTGTCCGCGGACACGACGAACGACTCAGGACTCCAGTTGTCCAGTTGCTCGGAGTACCGGCGGATCGCGGGAAGCCCCTCGCGCTCGACGTCGGACAGAATCCGGCTGACGGTGTCGATCACCTCCTGCGCCCGCTGGACCCGCTCCGGCCAACCCTCCTTGAGGTGCTCCACGGACATCATCTCCCATTATTCGACATTATAGATATAGATCCAGATATCTGTATGATCATATGTCCCGGGCGGACGGGAGCGCCACCAGAACAGGACATCGGCCGGGCGGCCGGCAGGGCGGAGGAGCACCAAGTGATGTTGGAACGGCTGCCGGGTCGACTTCGGATGGGCAATGGCGTCAATCTGCTCAAGTCCACCTCTCGGAGTGGGCGGGCCAGGTCACACTGTCCACGGCCGGCCCGGAAAGCAGCGTCACCATCGGCTCGTCTCAGCCACCACCGCACGCGGGCCGGCGTTCTCGGCAGGGACGAACCAGGACCACTGAACCTCGTCGCCCCCATCGTCGTCGCCATGGGCCGCCGTCGCGTCCTTCCTGCGTCGCTCGATGCCAGCCCACGACAGCGCTCGCGCCGACGACCACCCGGAATCCTCGGCGACCAAGATGGCCAGTCCGATGACCTGTGAACCGCAGGCCGACCACCTCAGAACAGGACCTCTCTCGTCATGACGTCTCTTCCTCGGAATCTCCCGGCAGTCGACACTACGACCGCGCCGCGTCCACGCGGGCACTACTCACAAGCCCGGATCGCGGGCGATCTGATCTTCACGGCTGGATTCGGGCCGGTCGATCCGGCAACCGGCGCGATCGTGGGCGACGGCGATGTCGCAGAACAGACCAGGCAAACCCTGCGGAATCTGCGAGCGGTGCTAGCCGAAGCGGGCGCCACGCTCCACGAGGTCGTCAAGATCACCGCGTTCCTGGAGGATCCAGACCGCGATTGGGATGCCTATGACGCCGTCTTTCCCGAATTCTTCGAGCCACCCTATCCGGCTCGGCTCACGGCCGGCGCCCGTCTCGGGACGATCCTGGTAGAGATCGAGGTCATCGCGAGGCGTCCGCAATCGCAATCCACTTCCGTGACCTGATGATCTCAAGCCCGGAGCGGAAACCGGGCGGCAACGGCTGCAGGCCGCCACCCGCTGACCGTCAGCGCTTGCATCGGGCGGTGCCACAATCGGCCCTTGCGTCAGTCACCCATCGCCTCATACGATTCGCGTAGCTGAATTTAAATCTGTTATTTCGAATGATGGTCGGAGATGGTGCGATCGGTTCACCAGCGACCTTTGCCGCCGACCGACCGACTCTTGGATACCGAAGGAGCCGCAATGGGCGACCGCATCCTCGGCGCTCGCCGCCCTCCTCCCCTGCCCTGGAAAGGGAGCACTCCGATGATGATGAGGCGCGCGGCTCTGGTAGCCGCCTTCACAATGGTGCTTGCCGCAGGCTGCAGCGGCAGCAGTAGCGTTGAAACGCAAGGCCCGGACGCGGCGTCCTGGCGTGACCAGGTCAAGCCAGGAAAGCTGGAGGTCGGCGTCCTGTCGGCCAAGGGCACACCCGGCCTGAAGTTCTTGGAGAACGTCGGCGCCGGGCTGGAGAAGGATCATCCTGGCTCCGAGGTGACGTTGACGTTCGCCAACACCGAGGCACGGCCAGGAATCGAGCAGCGGTGGCGCGCAGGTGAACCGCCGGATTTGGACTACGCCATGTTCGACGGCACCATCCCCGACCTGCGTGCGTGGGCCGATGACGGTGCGCTGGTCGACCTCACGCCGTACCTGAAGCAGGAGGATCCGGGGACCGGCAAGCCGTGGCTGGACCGATACAGCCCGACTGTGCGGAAGTTCATGGAGCATCCGGAGACCAAGCAGATCTACGCGGTCCCGTCCGAGTTGTCCCTTCACGTCCTGTTCTACAACGCGAAGATGTTCAAGGACCTCGGAGTCAAGCCGCCCGCGACCTGGGACGACCTGCTGAGGGCCGCCGACGCGCTGAAGGCGAAGAACGTCGACCCGATCGCGCTCACTGGCCTGTTCGAGCCGTACATGGGGATGTGGAGCGACCATCTCTGGCTACGGACTGTCGGGTACGGCAAGGCCCGCGCCGTGCTGACCGAGGGAAACGGCCACATCACCGACGACCCCGGCTTCTTGAAGGGCCTGCAGATGCTGCAGGAGTTGCGCGACAAGAACGCCTTCCTGACGGGGTTCAAGGGCACCGACTTCACTGCCGCGCAAGCACAGTTCTTCCAGGGTAAGGCCGGCATGATTCTGATGGGATCGTGGCTGGTCAGCGAGATGAAGGATGTGATCCCGAAGGACTTCGAGCTCGGCGTACTCGCGTTCCCGAAGGTGGCGGGAGCGGCCGGAGACCAGGGCGCTGTGATGGCCGCCCTGCAGAATGTGTCGATCGCGTCCAAGAGTCCGGATATCCCGCTGGCCCTGGAGTGGGTCAACCGGCTGACCAGTGTAGAAACCCAGACGAAGCGAGCCAACGAGATCGGTGAGGTCTCAGCGGTGGTCGGTGTTCCCAGTCCTCCAGGTGTTCCGGGTATCGACGCGGTGCTGTCCACGGCGGAGTCGCTGCAGCCGCGCGAGTTCGGTCTGGGCCAGAGCAAGGCCGGTAAACCCGTGTACGCCGAAATCGCGCGGCTGCTCTTCGGCCAGCAGGACGCGGACGAGACGCTGAAGCGGCTGGACGTCGCGCTTCGACGCGTCCACAAGAACTGACATGCATCGGATCGCCCAGCGGCGGATCATCGCGCTTCGACGCGTCCACAAGAACTGACATGCATCGGATCGCCCAGCGGCGGATCATCATCCCGTTCCTGCTGCCCGCCGTTGTCCTGCTGGCGATATTCTTCCTCTACCCGCTGGCACGGACGGTCGGCATCTCACTGTCGGACTGGACCCGCACTGGCGCGTCGAGGTATGTCGGCAGCGCCAACTACACCGCCCTGCTGTCCGATCCGGACTACCGCAGCGCACTGAAGAACACCTTCCTGTTCACCTTCGTCGGTGGCTGCATGCTGTTCCCGCCGGCGGTGGGGATCGCCTGGGCGCTGAACCAGCCGATCCGCGGTGAACGGTTCTTCCGGTTCGTGGTGTTCGCCCCGGTGGTCCTGTCCGCAGCGGTGGTCGCGCTGATGTGGAAGTTCGTATACCACCCGACGCTCGGCCTGATCAGCCCTGCGCTCGCGGAGCTTGGTCTCGGCGGCTTGGCACGGGAGTGGCTGGGTGATCCGTTGACTGCCCTGCCCGCGGTGGCTTTCACCACCGTGTGGCAAGGCGTCGGGATCTGGGTCGTGCTTCTGTCCGCGGGTTTCGAGCGGCTGCCCCGGGAGGTGCTGGAGGCTGGGCGGGTCGACGGTGCCGGTGAGTGGCGGTTGTTCTGGTCGGTGATGATGCCGCTGCTGCACGACCTGCTCCGAATCCTGCTGGTGTTGTGGATCGTGCAGAGCATGCAGGCGTTCGCCTTCATCTACATCATGACCGGCGGCGGTCCGTTCGGCTCGACCGAGGTGGTCGGCACACTGATGTACCGAACCGCCATCGACCAGACCGAGTTCGGATACGCCGCGGCGATGGGAGTCATCCTGGTCGTGGTGATGCTGGCCGTCACGACAATCCTCAACAAGGTGCTGAAGCGCGATGACCTTGAATACTGAAGTCCGGGCCACGCCCCCGGCAGGCCGCACCAGGCCATCCTCACAGGACGAGCCCACGTCATACCGCCGACACCATCTGGTGATCTATCTGGTCCTGGGCACCATCGCCTTCTCCGCCGCGTCTGCCTTCGCCTGGGTGCTGAACGTCTCGCTGAAGACGAACCAGGAATTTCTCGGGACGCGACCGTGGAGCGTCGCCGACGAGTTCCATCTGGAGAACTACGCGAACGCGTGGACCAACGCGGACGTCGGTGCGTACTTCGGCAACAGCGTGGTTGTCAGTATCACCTCTACCGTCCTCGGCGTGGTCGTGTCAGCCTTCGCGGCGTACCCGATCGCGCGCATCCCCTTCCGGCTGAACGGTGCCGTCCTGGCGGTCTTCCTGATGGGCCTGATGGTGCCATGGATGGTGACGTTCATCCCGCTCTACCTCACCCTGCAGGACCTGGGGCTGCTCGACACCAGGATCGGGCTGATCCTGGTGTACGCGACGTACAACCTGCCCTTCAACATCTTCGTGCTCGTCGGCTTCCTCCGAAGCTTGCCCGGCGAACTGGAAGAGGCCGCCGCAGTAGACGGCGCCGGCCCGACCACCACGTTCGTCCGGGTGATCCTCCCGCTGCTGGGACCGGGGCTGGCCTCCGTGACGATCATCAGCTTCCTGTCCAACTGGAACGAGTTCTTCTACGCCCTTGTGCTCATCCACAGTCCGTCGAAAATGACTTTGCCGCTCGGCCTGTTCCAGCTCGGTCAGGCGGCCGACTACGGCACCAACTGGGTCACCCTCTTTGCCGGCATGATCATCACCGCTCTCCCCGTCCTCATCCTGTTCGCCCTGCTCCAGAAACAAGTGACCAAAGGCCTCACCGCAGGGGCGCTCAAAGGGTGACATCGCGGTCAGAGGTGTGGCAGCCGAGATCAAGCGATCGCGGCGGGCCACGAATCGCAGCCCGGACACTTACTCAGTCCGTCGCCGCGAAAGCTGCGAAGACCTTCGGTGCCCGCCGTGCCTGCGGCACGCGTTAGGCGTGCTCGACGTGCTATCTCGGGGACAGAATGCTGTGGTCAGCTGAAAATCGGCCAGCGCGCAACCGACAACTACTGGCTACACAGACCAGAACCACAGACAGGTTCTGCTTCGTCGGCGGTCGCCAGGGACCAAGTCGCCACGACGTCTGTCGGCTAGGTTCCCACGACATCCGCAGCGTCAGTCGCTCCAAGACGCTCGGAGATGATCCCGCTGAGGGCGACGAGCCCTTCCCTCGCTTGCTTACGATTGTTACGCGTCAGGTCCTTCGCGAATCCGGTCACACCGACCGAGCCCGCGACGTGTTCGGTGGCATCGAAGAACGGTACCGCCACACAGGCGATGTCCGCCTGCTCTTCCTGATCCTCCAAGGCGAATCCCTGCTTGCGAATTGTCGCCAGTTCAGCGCGAAACCCTGTCACAGTGGCCTGCGGCGCCTTCGGGCCACGGCCCTGTTCCAGTTGCTTGAGAAGAGGCTTCAGTTCGTCCTCCGGCAAGAAGGCCGCGATCGCCTTGCCGAGGGCTGTGAGGTTGAAGGGTGCGACCTTCCCCGGGTAGGTATCGAACTGGATGAAACCTGGCATGGCAGCTTTGGCAACATAGACCAACGACGCACCGGTGAGGACGCCGATGTGCACAGGCATTCCCATGCGGTCAGCCAGCTCGCGCATTTCCCGCATGGCAACAGATGACAGGTCGACCTTTCTGATCAGGCGCGTAGCAAGGCTGTACAGCCGCAGAGTGGGGTGCCAGAAATGACTGCGGCCGACAACCCGGCGCATCGCATAGTCGCGCTGCTCCAGCGTGTAGACGATCGAGGCGCACGTGGCCAAGGGGATCTCGGCCTTTCGCGCCAGAGCCGTGAGCGTCAACTCTTCGTTGGACTCCACGAGGATCTCGAGCACCGTGAGGGCCCGCGCGACCGCAGGCGACGGTAAGCGATCTGCACCCATTCAAGGCCTACCCTCCGCCGGACATCCGGCAGCCGACGACTCGATATCAGTGAGTCTATCTCCTCTATTCTGAAGATTGCTGCCGGGTGCCTGCGGGCACACCCTGCTGTCCGTCAGTCTCCTGGCGCCCCGCGCAGTCCAGCGTGGCGGTCAGTCGGCGTCAGCTCGGTTCAGCCTGTTGGCTGGTGATTCGCTCGACGAGGATGCTCGTCGCATACCGCGTCGCGCCGGAGGCCTCGACGTCGGTCCACTCCCCCACATACTTCATCGCAACCGCACGCTCCAAGGAGCAGTCCCAGTCAGGAACGAGCTCATCAATCCGGCCACGCAATTCAAGGTAAAACCCAGGACGCGTCGGCTCGACCACCACCACCGAGATCCGCGGCTCACGACGCAGGTTGAGCAACTTCTGCCGACCCTCGACAAGACTGAACCGCACACGCTCACCATCCCAAAGGAACCACAACGGTGTGGCCTGTGGCTCTCCGCGCTTGCCGATCGTCGAGACCAAGGCAAGCGCCTTCGACGCAAGCAGACCGTGGAACACCTCGGGAATCTCCATACTCTCCTCATCTCACGGGCCAGGTGGCAACTCGCGTCTGATCGTTATCCCGACCGAGCCAACTAGTGCTCAGAGCTGGAACGGCGCCTGTCCGGGCTGATCGCACCAATAGAGCTGGCAGTATCCATTCCAGTAATGCACCCGGTCGAGCCTCCGGAACTTTCCTTCCGTGCATGGCGGCGGACACCTCGACAAGTGTAACACTTTAACTTACACTCTCGATCGGTCGAAGGCCATGGCCAGTGGGACTCTTCGACGTGGACCGATCCGCGCTTCGCCGCTCCGCCCTCAGTCGAGCGACTGGCGTGCCGGACCTACATCAGGGTGAGCCACGCCTGGCTCCGCCGTCGGGCTTGTGAGCCCGCACCATTCGCCAGAGCATGACGAGACTCCAGGAGAAGAGACGACATGCAACTCGACGCCATCCCGGTACCCGACACGGCTCCCGCGCGCCTCAGCCGCGAAGTCGCCGAGCGCTACTACTCGCGCGCCATGCTGAACCACTGTCTACGGTCCTACTACTTCGCGGCAGGAGCTGGATTACACGGGGGTCTGGCCTTTGACGAAGAACTCTTGTACGTCGCAGCCATGCTGCATGACCTCGGCCTGGCTGAGCCGTTCGACGCCCACCGCATGCCCTTCGAGGCCGCAAGCGGGCACGTTGCCTGGGTGTTCGGGGCTGGCGCCGGCTGGCCCGTCCAGCGGCGTGAGCGCCTCAGCGAGGTGATACGACGCCACATGGGCGACGCCGTCGACCCAGGACATGACGTCGAGAGTCACCTGCTCGAGGCCGCGACCAGCCTCGACATCGGCGGAACCAACGCGAACCTGTGGCCACACACCATCCTCGCCGACGTCATCCACGCCTATCCCCGACTCGAACTCGCAGACGAGTTCGCCGGCAGCTTCGACGCACAAGCAGCCAGAAAACCCGACAGTGCGGCCGCCCGCGCCACCCGCGGCGGAATCCGCCAACGACTTGCCAACAACGCCTTGGAGACCATCAAGAGCTGAGCCACGACCGCCCCTCCCATAGACAGCCCGCACGGACACACGTCGCCGTGATCCGCAAACGACCGCCATCCAACATGAGCAGACCTCGCAAGACTGCGCGCCAGGGCCGGGCGTGGCGAGTCAGACATGTCGCATCTCAGCTGCCTCGAGCAAGCCCGTCAGGTCGCATTGACTGATAGGTGACGGCCGCGCAGCGCAGGGTGCGGAGCAGTTCGGCGTACCTCGGAGAGCTTCCCAAACGTCCTCCGTATGGCGAATACCCGCTCCAACTCCGGGACGCGCGAGAGCGTCTTGGCGGCATCGCTGTCGCCACCGCGCTCGGGGTGCCGATCGGCACCGCGCTCGGTCACCAGGCCGGCTGGCGGGCAGGGTTCCTCACAATCGTGATCGTCGGAGTGGCGGCGGCCCTGATGACCGTCACCGTCGTACCGCCCGTTCCCACTCCGGCATTGGCGGGCTGCGCGCCCAGGCGCGCTACGCCTTCGCCCCGTTACCTTCCGCGTGCTCGCCATGCTCGGTGTCGAGCTCTTGATCATGGGCAGTCAGTTCGCCGTGCTCACCTACCTCGCCGTCTAGCTGGCCGATGTCACCGGCATCTCGGGCGCCGCGGTCAGCTGTTTCTGCTGGCTTACGGCGCCACCAACGCGCCAGGCACCTTCGCCGGGTAGGCGGCCGTCCGCGCTCTGCCTCCCGCACGATCGTGGTCGCAGGCGTGGTGCTCGTCGTGGCGCTCGCCGTCCTCTACGTCGGCGGCACCGAGCCCGCCATCGCCCTCCTCATGCTCATCGCCTGGGGCGTGCTCGGCTTCGGTTGGTGCCGTCCCTGCACTACCGCGTCACCAGCCTCGTCGGCCCCGGCCGCGACCTGGCCGGCGCGGTGATCTGCGCGCTCGGTGTCCTCGCCGCCGCTGCGACGTCACGTCTGCGGCCCCCTGATGCCGAGCGCACCACCCGTCTGACCGCCGCCGGCCCGACTCCCGGACCCGTCGACGACCTCGGCGGCCCGGACGGTCCGAAGACCTCCTGGCTCCTCGACCCTGACGGCTACCGCCACGAACTCGTCGAATGGGCACCCTCCGGGCCAGTCGTCGAATGAAGCGCCGCCCGATCCAGCTGAGTGAGCCAGGTTCCGAAGATCTTGCCCGCGCGGACGGCGAGCTCAGGTCCGTGGGCACGCGCATCGGCTCGGACGGACCGCGGATCGATCCGGTGAACGGCGAGCTCGTGGGCGTGACCGACGAGCCAGCGCTCGATCTGCGTGTGGTCGGCTTCCAGGTGAAACTGGAGACCCAGCACGTTCGGCCCGGCGAACGCCTGGTTCGGGTACCCCGGTGTCTCGGCCATACGAACGGTGCCGGCCGGGATCTCGAACTGGTCCCCGTGCCAGTGGAGCACCGGTGTGCCGCCGAGCAGTGCGAGCGCGCCAGACCGTCCGGACTGCGTGAGAGTGATCGGGGCGTAGCCGATCTCAATTCGACCGGTAGGCGTCACGGACGCACCGAGTGCAGCGGCGATCAACTGCGCGCCCAGGCAGATCCCGAGAGTGGGTTTGCGCTGTGCGAGCCGCGCCGCGATCGTGCGTAGCTCCTGACCGACGAAAGGATACCGCGCCGCGTCGCCCACGCCGATCGGCCCGCCGAGTACCACCAGGAGGTCAGCACCCACCACTGCCGCCTCGCTCAGTTCGTCGACCCCGGCATCGAGGTAACGGACGCAGTACCCGCGATCGACCAGCAGCGGAGCCAAAATGCCCAGATCCTCGAACGCGACGTGCCGGATCGCCAGAGCAGTGCGATCCGTTCCCGGATCGACTGCGTCACCACACCTCATGGTTCTCGCAAGACCAGCGTCGTGAGTTCAGGACTGCCAGGGCCGACCACCCGGTCGGCGGCGCTCTTGGCTGCCGGGTTCCGGGCAGCAGCCACGACCGACGTCGCACCGAGGATCGTCGCGATCTGGACGGCGAACGGTCCGATGGCGCCACCCGCACCCAACACCCGACCCTCTTGACCGGGGCGCAGCCGGGCGCGACGAGCCAGCGCGTACCAAGCTGCGAGGCCGGCGAATCCCAGCGTCACCGCCACCTCATCGTCGAACTCGCCGGGGATCTCCACCAGATGTCGCCGTCGACCGCGGTCAGGTGTGCGAAGGACCCACCGAGCCGCCCCCGCTCGTACCAGACGCGACCACCTAGGGGTGGGGGCCTGCGCTGCGAAGTACCCTGCCGACGCCTTCCACCCGCTACGTAAGGAGGTTCCGGGGCTCCGAAGTAGAAGGTACCAGCGGACATTTCCAGGTCGACCGGGTTGACCGCGGCCGCCAGGTTACGGATCAGCGTCTGCCCGGGCGCCGGTTCCGATGCTGCCCATTCGCGCAGCTCCGGCGCCTGACCGTAAGCGGGTACCACTGCGGCATCCATCGGTTCTCCTTCTGGTCCGAAGAGGTCGCGAGAGCGGGTGCGTTCTCAGGTGAAGGCCGGGCCCGTCTTGTCGGCGACGGTGGTCTCGAGCTGCTGGTCGGTGCTGAAGCTGGATGCGGACCGGCGAGTGTCGGGAGCGAGCGTTGCGCCGATGAAGGTGATGACCTGGAGCCCCGCGACGTACAGGATCACGTAGATCGGAGAACCGTCGCCGGCGAGCAGGAGGCTCGCGCCGACGAGCGGAGCAAGCCCGCCCACCACCGACCCGAGCTGGTACCCGAGCGACGCACCGCTGTACCTCACCTCGGCACCGAAGAGCTCGCTGAAGAACGCCGCTTCGGGTCCGTACATCAAGGCGTGCACGACGGCGAGCCCGATGATCAACGCCAGATAGATGAGAACCGGTTGGCCGGTGTCCAGCAGGGCGAAGAAGGGCAACGCGAAGACCACCGCCGCGGCGGCGCCGATCCGGAACAACGTCCGGCGGCCGAAACGGTCGGACAACGCACCGAACAAGGGCAGCGTGAACAAGGCCGCCAGAGCCGCCAGCAGTGTCCCGTTCAGCATCACGTCGCGGGTGACGCCGACCTGTTCGGTTCCATAGGAGACGGCGAAGGTGACGACCATGTAGAAGATCGTGGTTTCCTGCCGCATCGCGGCCGCCAGCAGGATGTTCTTGGGATTGTTGCGCACCGCAGCGAACACCGGGTTCTTGACCGGGCCGCCGGCGGCCCGCAGCTTCTCGAATTCCGGGCTCTCGGCGACAGTCAGCCGGATCATCAGCCCGGCCACCACAAGGACACCGCTGGCCAGGAAGGGGAGGCGCCAACCCCACGCGGCGAACTGCGCGTCGCTGAGCGGGGCGAGCGCGATGAAAGCGCCGGAGGCGAGAATCAGGCCAGCGGGGACACCCATCTGCGGGAAACTGCCCGCCAGGCCACGACGTTGCGACTCGGAGTGCTCGACCGCCATCAGCACCGCGCCACCCCACTCACCGCCGACCGCGAAGCCCTGGCAGAACCGCAGCAGGACGAGGACGACAGGGGCCAGCCCACCTATCGAGTCGTAGGACGGCAGGACCCCCACCAGGACGGTCGCGGTTCCCATTAGCAGCAGGGATCCGACCAACGCCGACTTCCGGCCGCGCCGGTCCCCGAAGTGACTGAACACGATGCCGCCGAGCGGCCGGGCGAGGAATCCGACCGCGAAGGTCGCGAAGGCACTCAGCGTGCCGACGACCGGATCGAACTTCGGGAAGAAGAGCTCACCGAAAACCAACGCAGCCGCGAGGCCGTAGACAAAGAAGTCGTACCACTCGATGGTGGTTCCCACGAAACTGCTCCAGAACACCCGTCGCCGCATGACCCGGCTGGACCGGGTTCGGGCAGGGAAATCGTCGACGCCCATTGGTCCTCCCAAGCGAAGATTTGCCACGCTGACGCGCCATGCATTCCGTGCCGGCATTGTCGACCAGTGCGGCGAGATCGGTTGCTCTGAAGCTAGCAGCGCCCGGCGGAGACCGAGAATGGTCACATCTGCACAGATCGTTGCATCGAATTGCCGCCACTTCCATACCTGAACCCTGAACCGCGGAGGAGGCAGCGCCATCGTCACCGCCTGCGCTGTACCGGTCACCCTCAGGAGCACCGCGCCAGGCGCGGCGCCAGCACCGCGCGCGCCACGGCGCCGATTTCGGCTGTGCGTCGACGCAAATCCCCGTGCATTTCTGGCCCTTCTCACGCCTCGTGCCGCCGGGCTACGTTTGCCTCCGGCCCAGTGAACTCGAAGGAGCGAAATATGGATGCGACTGCGTTGATTCGCAAGCTGGTCTATTTGGAGGAAGAGATCCGGACCGAATACGGTCGAGAGGTGGATCCCCCGCTGCGGCGCGTCGTCCAAGGCGCGGTCATTTCCAATCCGTGCCTTTCACCGGGCAGCACCGCGGAACTGGAGGACCTCGTCGGTATTTCCGCGCAGCTCGGCACCGAACTGACCCGGCGGGTCCTCGACCGCCTGGGCGATGCGGCCGGCATGCGCGCCTACGCCAAGGCCGTGGTGGTCGGCACCGCCGGGGACAAGGAGCACGGTGCCGCGATGATCCACGCCAGGCTGGGCATGGCGATGCGGGAGACGATCCGCCGGGGCCGGGTCCTGATCCCGGGCAACGCCAAGGTCGGACCGGCGGGCACGCCGATCGACGTCTGCTTCGGGCCGATCGACGAGGGCTGGGACCTGGACGCCATGGACAGCATGGCCGTATCGGTGGCCGACGCCCCGCACCCCGACGAGATTCTGCTGATGGTGGCCTACGCCTACGGGCCCCGCGCGAACGCCCGAACCCAAGGCCCGAGCCAGGCCGATGTCGACCAACTCCTCGTTGCCGCGAGCGCCTGAGCGGTTGCCGTCCCCGGAGGCCACCTGGTGGCGTTCCGGGACAACCGGCCCGTTCCGCCACACAATGGGGGGCATGGAGGATGGGAGCCCGGGGAACGACGGTCGTCCGGAGCCGCTGCCCTGGGACGACGTGCAGTACTTCCTCGAGCTCGCACGCCGGCGAACACTCGCCAAGGCGTCCCTGCGGCTGGGCGTCGCGCACACCACCGTCCTTCGCAGGGTCGCCTCACTTGAGCGGCGCCTGGACCGTAAGCTGTTCGATCGCTCGCACTCGGGCTTCGACCTGACCAGCGCCGGTCAGGAACTCCTCGATCGCGCCGAGGAGATGGAGGCCGTGGCGGACACCATCTTCAGCGCGGCAGGCGAACGCGGCCGGGTGGCGGGAACGGTCCGGCTCGCGATCGTCGAGGGCCTGGCCAACGCGGTCGTGGTACCGGCTCTGGCTCCCTTCCACACCACGTTCCCGGACGTTCGCCTGGAGCTGATCACCGTCATGCAACTGGCGAACCTCACCCGGCGCGACGCCGACATCGCCGTCAGCCTCTCGCAGCCGAGCGGATCGAAACTGTACGCACGCAAGGTGGCGCAAGCGAACGTACACCTGTACGCCGCGACCGCGTACCTCGGCAAGCATGGTACACCGGCCTCGGTGTCCGACCTCGACCGTCACTTCTTCGTCGACTACGTCGAGGACATGATCGAGATCCAGGCCCTACGCTGGCTCTCCGACGTCGTCCAGTCGAACCGGGTCGTGTTCCGCAGCACCAGCCCGCTGGTCCAGTTGGCGGCCGTGCGGAGCGGTCTGGGCATCGGCATGTTCCCTACGTACCTGACGCGCGACGAACCGGACTTCGTGCGCCTCCTGCCCGACGAGGTCTGCGCACACCGCGAGTTCTGGGCAGCAATCCATCAGGATCTCCTGCGCCTGCCCCGTATGCGGAGCGTCTTCGAGTTCCTTCTCAACTGCCTGACCGAGGAACTCGAGTCAGAGTCCTGAGGTCCCTTTCGGGGCCGTCGAGCACGACCCCCTCTGTCGAAAAGGAAACCGCCGATGACGACACAGTCATCCCTCCAGTCGTACCACCCGACGCCGTCCGACGCCGCGGCGGATCCGTGGCCCGAGGCAACCGTGAAGCACATGCTCGTCGGTGGCGAACGGGTCGAGAGCGTGACCGGCGCATGGAGAGACGTGACCACCCCCGCCGCCCGCGAACGGGTGATCGCCCGGGTGCCCGAGGCCGGACCTGAGGACGTCGATCGTGCCGTCATCGCCGCACGCGCCGCCTGGCCATTGTGGCGGGACCAGCACTTCACCGGCCGGCAACGCCTGCTGCTGAAGATCGCCGAACTGGTGGAACAGCAAGCCGAGGAACTCGCCCAGGTCACCGCCGCGGACACCGGAAACGCCATCCGCACCCAGGCACGGCCCGAGGTCGCCGTCCTCGTCGACCTGTTCCGGTACTTCGGCGGGGTCGCCGGTGAGGTCAAGGGCTTCACGCTGCCTGCCGGCTCGACACAACTGCAGTACACCCGGCAGGAGCCGCTAGGAGTCGTCGGCGCGATCCTGCCCTGGAACTCGCCGTTGATGATCGCCGGTTTCAAGGTGCCGGCCGCGCTCGCGGCAGGGAACACGGTGGTTCTCAAGGCGGCTGAGGACGCACCGCTGTCGATTCTGATGCTCGCCGAAATCTGTCAGCAAGTCCTTCCCCCTGGTGTGCTGAACGTCGTCACCGGCGAGGGCGCCGTCGTGGGAGAAGCTCTGGTGCACCATCCCGGCGTGGACAAGGTCTCCTTCACCGGCTCGACCGAAGTGGGTCGGCGCATCGCTCGGAGCGCAGGATCGCGGCTGGCGCACGTCTCGCTCGAACTCGGCGGGAAGAGTCCCTCGATCGTCTTTCCCGGCGAGGTCACTGACGCGCTCATCGACGGCCTGCTGCTGTCGTCGCGCGTAACCAGACAAGGTCAGAGCTGCACAGCCGGTACCCGGCTCCTTCTCCATCGCGACGTGCACGACGAAGTGATCGGCCGCCTAGTCGAGCGGATGAGTTCTCTGCGCGTCGGAGATCCACTGGACGATGCCTCCGACATCGGCGCGATCATCAACGAAACCCAGTTCTCGACCGTCCGTGAGTACCTCGACGAGGGTCTGTCCGACCCGCGGCTGACGATGGAACTGGGCGGTCTGCCGCCGGATACAGGACCGCTTGCCGAGGGCTACTTCCACCTGCCGACGGTGTTCTCCGGCGCCGACAATTCGTTCCGGCTGGCGCGTGAGGAGATCTTCGGTCCGGTGCTGGTGGCCATTCCCTGGGTCGACGTCGACGACGTGATCCGGATGGCGAACGACTCGGCCTACGGGCTGGCGGCCTACATCTGGAGCGACGACATCAATCGGGCCGTCGACACCGCACACCGTCTCGAGGCCGGTTGGGTCCAGATCAACCAGGGCGGCGGTCAGATGGTCGGCCAGTCGTACGGCGGCTACAAGCAGAGCGGGATCGGCCGCGAAGTCTCGCTGGAAGGCATGATCGCGGGATTCACCCAGACCAAGCAGGTCAACGTCCACCTGGCGATCCGGTGAACACAGCCACGCGCCGCGACGGCGCCGGCCCGCTGAGCGGCTACCTGGTCGTCGATCTCTCGAGAGCCCTTGCCGGACCGCACGCCGCGATGATGCTCGGGGACCTCGGTGCCCGCGTGATCAAGGTCGAACCCCCGGGCGGCGGTGACGACATACGAGCCTGGGGGCCGCCCTTCGTCGGGCCGGAGGACCGGCCGCAGTCCACGTACTTCCTTGCCGCGAACCGCAACAAGGAGTCGATCCAACTGGATCTGAAGGACGATGCGGATCTCCGGACACTGAAACGGCTGATCGGACGGGCCGACGTCCTTGTGGAGAACTACCGGCCCGGTGTCCTGGACCGGCTCGGCCTGTCCGGGTCGGTGCTTGAGACGTTGAATCCGCGACTCGTGGTCCTGTCCATCACCGGATTCGGCCACGACGGCCCCGAGGGCAGCCGCGCCGGCTACGACCAGATCGCCCAGGGCGAGGCTGGGCTGATGAGCGTGACCGGACCGGATGCCGATTCCCCCACGCGGGTCGGTGTTCCCGTCGGCGACATCCTCGCCGGGCTCAACGGTGCGATCGGCGTGCTGGCGGCGCTGCTCGAACGTCAACTGACCGACCAAGGATCGGTCGTCCGGACGTCGTTACTCGCCGGTCTGGTCGGAGCTCACGCCTTCCACGGGACGGCGTGGACAGTCGCCCGTCAGATCGGCCGCGCGGGCGGAAACCACCACCCGCAGATCTCACCGTACGGCGCCTTCCGGTGTCGTGACGGCCATGTCCAGGTGGCGATCGGCTCGCAGACATTGTGGCACACCCTCGCCTCGATCCTCCGGCTCGACGCCGCCGACGAACGCTTCGCGACCAACGCGGCGCGACTGCGGCATCGCGACGAGCTGACCAAGCTGATCGAGCAGCGGCTCCTGACCGGCTCCCGCGACCACTGGCTCGAACTGTTCACCGCGGCAGGCATCCCAGCCGGAGCGCTCAAGACGATCGACGAGGTCTACGCCTGGGCACAGACGCGCAGCCAGAACCTTGTCGTGTCGGTGAGACACGCCGCCCTGGGCACCATCGAACTGCCAGGCCCCAGCTTGCGTCTCGAAGACTTCGGCGGACACGACATCGGTCGGCACACCCACGAGGCACCACCGCTGCTCGGGGCACACCGCGACAGCATCCTCGAGTGGCTCGAATCCGGCCCGGCAAGCACCCGCCGCTGACCACTCCCCTGACAACGACCCGGTCAGCGGTGGGCCAGACGGCGGACGAGCTGCGCCAGGACGGCTCCGATCAGGAAGGGGCGGCGCGGCGCGCGAGAGTCGGGATGAGGGCGTCGCCGAGGTCGAGGACGGCCTCGTCGGCGTCGGCCGCACCCAGGGCCGCCGAGCCGGACGGCGGGTCGGCAGCGGTCTGGTTCGGCGACGGGGCGGTGCTGGTGTCCAGCTTGGTGGTCAGGCGGGCGGTGAACTGGTCCAGGAGTTTGTCGGAGACGTCCTGGATCAGGCCGCGGCCGAACTGGGCCGGGCGGCCGGTGATCGTGAGGTCGGTGTCGACGGTGACCTCGGTGGTCCCGGAGTCCGTGCCGGTCAGGCGGGCGGTGACCCGCGCGGTCGCCGTACCGTTGCCGCGGCGGTCCTTGCCCTTGGCCTCGATCACGGCGTGATGGTCGGACTCCTCCCGCTCCAGGAACGTGCCGGTGCCGCTGTACTGCAGCGACACCGGCCCGAGCTTGACCTTGCACGCGCCGGTGAAGTCGTCACCGTCGTGCGTCGCCAGGGTGGCGCATACTACGCGCGACCTGGCCATGCCCGCCAAGGGCGTGACCGGTCGTGTTCTGTCGTTGGCAAGGACCTCCTCAAGCAATCCGTGAGCTTCCCAAGCAACGGACCCGGCTTTCGGCGAGCGGGCCGGCCTGATCCGCAAGTGCACCGTCGTCACGCTAACGAGTGGCCGGCCCAACCAGTTTGCCGGCCTAGTGGATGACCAGGATGCCGCAGCTGTCGCAGCGTTTGCGGCGCAGGTGCCGACGACATCGAATCCATACGGCGACTGACCGATGCGACCGCCGGACCCGCTCCAAACCACGGACAGGAGCCAGACGATCTCTAGACGAGAGGGGTGACACCAAGGTGTACGACGGATTGAGCCGGTACGGTTGTTCGGTCGTACCGGCTCAGATCCCGTCAGGGTTGGTCGATCCAGTAGCGCTGGCAATAGCCGTTCCAGTAGTGCCAGGTGATCAGCCTCGCATCCGGATTCGGGTTGCAGTCGGCCACATCCAGGGCATTGCCGTTGGCCTCCTGGGTGATGGACCAGCTTCCGTCGTACGCCGGCTCGACGCGCCAACGCTGGCATGGGGTGTCGGTCTCCGGCATCGTCACGACCTGCTGTCCGACAGCGTTCGTGCAGCCGAGGACGTCGACCGCCTGCGCCGTGCTGGGCTCGATGATTTTGTAGACGTCGTCACCGAGCGGCCGGAACTCCCATCGTTGGCAGGGGCTCTCGGGGATCCAGTTCCACATGCGAAGGTCGGCATCCGGCCCGCAGTCCACCACGTCGAGTGACTGTCCACCATAGACGGCACGGACTCGGTACCTCCCGTCCGGCTGGGACGAGTTGAAGCCGGCTCGCAGGATCCATTGCTGACTCGCCTCGGCGGTGCAGGTTCGCTGAACGATGGTGACGTCGCTGGCCATACTGCCTTGGGAAGGAGACGCGCATTTGCCGCTGTGCGCGAATCTGAGCCGGACGACAGTGTCGTAGCTGCTGCCCTCCAGGTACTCGATCCGCAGCTGCTGATTCGCCGTTCCCATGCATGGCCATTGCAGGACGGTCACCTCGTCGCCGAGCAGCATGTCGTTGACATCGAGGCACCGCGGTCGAATGTCGCTGTGGTTACCTTTGTAGTGAGCGGTGTGGATCTCGTACTGGTCGGTGCCGGCGATCTGCTTGATCCGAAATCTCTGGTTGAGTCCACCATGGCACGGGTGCTGGACCAGCCGCTCGGCATCCGTCTGGCTGCCCAACCAGACATCCAGGCACTGGCTGCTGTGCCGGGCGACCAGTTCGTAGGTCCGGCTCTCGATGTCGAAGCTCGGACCGGTACTGGCGCCGACGCGCGGTTCCTTCCACCCGCTCGTCGCCGGACCGAACGAGGTGCCGGTCGAGGTGAGCGTGAAGACCTCCCGGCCGCCGCCGACCATCGAGTAGAAGAGACCGACGTCCTCCTTGCCGTCTCCGCTGAAATCACCGGTGGACAGCGCGGTCCGCGCCGGGTCGAACATGGTGGCGTCGCGCCACCACTCGGACAGGGTCAGCGCGCTGCCCGTCGACCGGAACACCTTGAGCGAGGCGTCCGTGCTGCTGTTCTCGTAGAGCGTGACGATGTCATCCCTGCCGTCACCATCCACGTCCGCGACCTGCGGCTTGCTGCGCTCCCAGCAGTAGGCGCCCGCACCGCTGTCGTGCAGGACGACCGGGGTGGCGACGAACGCCGTACCGGTGGACTTGAAGTACCTGGTGACCGTCTGGCAGCCGCCGAGGTTCTGCATGTCGACCAGGTCGGCTTGCTTGTCGCCGTCGACGTCGGCGAGTAGTGGAGCACTGCCGGACCATGGAGCAGAAGTCTGCAGCCATTCGACCGGATTGTTGAGCGCCGGGCCGAGGAAGATAATTGTCCGCCAACCCGAGCTGGCGCCCTTCAACTGCGCGACGACGTCGGACTTGCCGTCGCCGTTGACGTCACCAGCGATGATCCGGGCCGCACTGAGCGGCCAGCCGCTCGCTCCGCTGTGCCAGACCGGCTCGGATTCGAAGTTGTAGCGCTCGCTGTCCGACAGGCCGCGGTACATACCGATCCGACGGCCGGCTTCCTCCCGGATCAGTACGGCGTCAGTCCGGCCGTCCCCGTCGAAGTCGCCGCGGACCGGTCGGGTCCGGTACATGGCGAAACCGCCACTGGCACCGCTGTCCCAGGCGAGCTGGCCGGTGTGCAGACCACCGCCGACCTTGGAGACGACGTTCCAGATGGCGGTCCGGCCATCGCCCTGGTCCAGCACCGTGGACAGGTCGGCGCGGCCGTCACCGTTGACGTCGCCCCGGCGCTGGGCGGGCAGCTGGGTCAGTTTGGTGGCGCTCAGCTGCCAGACACTCGTCTGGTCGCTGATGTTATTTGCACTGTCGACCGCCTTCACATAAAGCATCTTCGCCGGAAGGTAGCCGGCGGCGGTCTGCCAGACGGTGAGCGGGATCTTCACCGTCCCATCGGACCCGGCCTTGATCCGGCTGGTGATCCGCTCCGGCTTGAAGCCATAGAGGTACTCGGCCACGTCGGTGTCGCCGACCGCCGGCCGCAACGTGACGGTACCGACGGTCCGGGCTGGGATCTGCGCTTCCCCGTCCGGAAAGTCGATGGACTCCAGTACTGCCTGCTGCGGCTTCTTGGCATCGACTCTGAAGTAGCAACGCGGCGACGCGGACCCGAAATCGATCCCGTCGTCCGCGACATTGTCATTGCTTCGGGCCACATAGTAGTACGTCTGCCCGTGAGCGAACTCCTCACGAGGGATCGAAGGCCAGGCGAACGCCGACCCCGAGGTTGTCGTGGCCGAGTCGATTTCGTATTCCAGCGCGCCGTCGGACGCGCGGTGGATCGACAGCCGGGTGATCAGGTTGTCGCCGTCCTTGTCGGAGGAGACCGCACTGAAGGAGTAGCCGGACAGCGGCCAGCTGACGTCGGTCGGCGCGCTCGCCGTGCCACAGGGCCGGGCGTGGCTGAAGTTCACCCGCTGCGGAGCGTACGGCGCGTTGTTGTACGTCACCACGATCTTCGCGGTGTGCCCGTGGAACCTCTTCCATTGCGAGGTGTCTGTCTCGTTCGGCGCCTTGAGACCGAACGTGATGGTTCCGCCCCGGCTGTCAGCGATGGTCTGGAACGACGCATTGAGCCCGGCACCCTCCCAGCCCATCAGCATGTCCGGCTGACCGCCGTCGGTCCGGGCGTTGCCGCTGGCCGTGGCTACGTGCGCGCGCCAGTGTCCGGCCGTGCTGTTCCAGGTCACGGCCTGGTTCCGGTCGAGGCTGTGCGTCCACCACAGCTCGGTCGGCGTCGGTGATCCCGACGAGCTGTGGTCGAGCCAGATCTCGAACCGGCTGTTGATCACCCGGGCGCCGCCGAGGTCGCCGGTGCCGAACTGGAAGAACGATCGGTAGGTGATCACGTTGTCGTACGACCGTCCGACCTTGGCGCCCTCGCCACGGTCGTAGTCCCAATAGGACTGGTTCTCGTACTCCTTGCTGACGTGGGTCCACAGATAGTTGTTCACCGACCACGACGGATCGATGTAGACCGGATAACGAGCGGTTGGTGCGGTCAGCAACTTCTGATCCGGCTCGATGACGAGGTCCTGCGCGGACTTGGTGGTCGGAATGTCCGCGTGCTTGGGCCTCGTCTCTTGTTGCGGTCCGTCGGTGGCGCTGTCCCACATCACAGCCCTTCCGGCCGCGAACAACGCCTTGCCGGCCGAGTCGGCGGCAACCGTCGTTCCGTCCGGCTTCGTGGTCACCTGAAGCCCTGTACCGCTGATCGGGAAGCGCAACCGCTTGAGTGCTGGGTTCTTAGCCGCCTCGCGCTGCTTCACGATGAGAACGTGCTGGAAGCCAGTTGCCTCAACTCGGATCCTCAGATCCACGCCAGGCAGGACGTTCGGGTACGTCGCGGTGTCGCCGGCCAGTACCGGTCTGGGCAATCGGCCACGCCAGCCCATCCGAACCTGCTTCTTGTCCTTGCCCAACGCAACGAGGTTGCCGTCACCACCACCGGACAACCGCAGGTCCGTGACGATCTGCGCGGGCCGCACCGACCCGTCCGGCTGGAACGCCAGCTTGGTGTCGATGGGCGCCCAGCCCGAGCCCTTTCGGGCCCGAACCGGAGAGACGAACTGCTCCATCGTGTGCACACCGGACGGCTCCCGGAACACCTGGGTCGTCTCCGACCGCAGATGCTCCAGTTCAACCCGCTGTGCCGGCTGCGGCGCCCCCGGAGCCGGTACAGCGGACATCGCCACACCCTCACCAGCCGGCACGACCATCGGCACCAGCAATGCGCTCGCGGCCAGGGCCGTCAACCCTCGCCGTGCTCCCCGGCTCAACATGCGCCGATGTCGCAGACCGAGCGGCCGTCGGACAGGCCGAGGGTCAGCGGCATTCCCGGCGACCTCTGCCAACTGTTGCTCGGCTTCGACCAGAGATAGTCACCGACGTCCGCGGCCCTCCCGACAAGCCAGGCGAATTTCTCCGCCTGAAGGTTGGCGGCCGCCTGTCCGCCCAGCGGGCCGTTCATGCGATTCCAGATTCCGGAGGTAACAAGCCCTCCCACTGCTGCGACGGCTGCGGCCACAGCGCAGCCCGCACCGCCAGTTAGGAGGCACGCGACGCCGCCAAAGACGCCAGCGCCAACGCCGGTCGTCAGCATCTTTCCGAGTGAATCGTCCTCCGGATCGAGTGAGCACACTGGGCAGGTGCTGTCGGTGCTCTTCTTCTTGGTCTGGTCCGCGTTCTGCGAGCGGTTCGCCGCCTCGGCGATCTGCGCCTCTTTGGCGCGTTCGCCGATTCGTTTGGCGATGTCGGCTAGTTTGTCGCTGGATCTCTCCAGAGTGTTGACCGTGGTGTCCGCCTGGTTGGCTGTCGTCAGCGCCTGGTTCATCTCGTAGGCATCGTCGCCGGCGAGTTGGACGAAGCGTTTGGTGACAATCCGGATCACTTCCTTGGTGTGGTATCTGATTGTCTTGACGACTTCCTTGAAGATCGTCACTTGACGGGCTACCTCGGCGGTTATCTTCTGCGTCAGCTCGTGGAAGCCGAACGCTGCGGCTAGCTTGGCGACGAAGGCATAGATCACGATCTTGACGTAGACCGTGATGACTTCCTTATGCAGCTCCTTGATTCGCTTGACGTGCTGGCGCACGATAGTTTTCAGCTCGGTGACCGTCTCTATCCTGTAGCGCTTACCGTCGGCATCGACGAAGCTCACTGGACTGTTGTTCGCGTAGGCGTAGCCGTTGAGCTGCTGGGGATCGTTCGCATCAACCACCGGATCGACCGAGATGAATCGCCCGGTGGTCGGGTCGTACTCTCGAGCGCCCAGATGGATCAGCCCGGTGGAGGCGTCCTTGATGCCGCCGACGAAGTCCTTCTGACTCGGCCAGGCGGCCGGCACCGCTCCACGGCTCTCACCGAACGGTGTGATCCGGCGCCGCTGGAAGGCCTGTGACTCGGCGTCGACCAGCAGCGTGGCAGAGCCGTGGTGGTCGGACCCGAGCCAGGTCAGCTTGCCGCCGCTCCGTACCCCGATGACCTGCTTCCCGAAGGTGTAGTGTCGGGTGCCGACCTGGGTTCCGTCTGGTTTCAGCAGGACCTCGGTGGCGCCAAGGTACAGCGTCGTGCCGGTGTGGTCCTTGCGCATCAGCCGGTTGCCGTCGGCATCGTAGATGTACTCGGTCTTCTGGTCGCCCTTCGTGACGTTGGTCAGCCTGCCTTCGGCATCCCAATCGAAAGTCTCTCCGACTCCGGCGACAGTCCTGCTGGTCTGGTTGCCGTTGGCGTCGTACCCGTACTGGCTGACATTGGTGCCATTCGGCCCTGTGGTCGTAATCTTCTGCACCGCATGCGGTCTCGGCTGACCGGTTGTTGGGTACTCATATGTGCTAGTCGTGACACCGGCTGTGGTCACGCGGGTCTCCGACGCTCGGTTGCCGATCTTGTCGAACGTCCACGCGTGCCAGTACGGGGCCGGGCCGCCCAGTTGACTCGCGCTCGTCGGTTCTAGGTCGCAGTTGCCGTCGGCCGGTGTCCAGGCCTGGGTGAGCCGGCGCGGCTCGTCGTAGTTGAAGCACTGCGTGTCCTTCGGGTCGGTGCTGCCGGACGCGGGAGAGTCGACGATCTTGGTGACGTTGCCGGCGTGGTCGTAGCTGTAGGTCTGGTCAAAGACACGCTGCGGACCGGTGGTCTCCCGCTGGCTGATCGCCCGAGTCAAGCGGCGGGTGGCTTCGTCGTAGATATAGGAGTGCCGCAGCCACTTACCGTCGGTCGGTTGCACCTCGAGCGTGGTGAGGTCGCCGAACGAGTTGAACTCCGACGCTGTGACGTAGGTGCTGAGTTCACTGGAGAGTCCGGTCGGAAGGTCGTTCGTGTCGTAGCTGGTGGTCAGAGTCTCCTCGGGCAAGCCACCGACCTCCGGCATCGTCGTTGTCTCCGGCAGGCCGGTCGTGGTGTAGGTGTTCTTGACCGTGTATGTCTTCGCCAATGCGCCTTCGGCTGCGGGGATGGTGACCGAGGTCCCGGTCGGATGACCGCTCGCGTCGTAGCCGGTCACCTCAGTCTTGTAGGCCGCACCGTCGATATATCGCGTTGCCGAGCTGGCCGAGCCCTTCACCAGGCTGTCGTAGGTCCGCTCCAGCCGCAGTGCACCGCCCTCGGTGCCCTCACGGACCGTCGTCGGGCGGCCGATCACATCGTAGGCGTAGAAGAGCTTGGTGCCCCTGGCGTCGGTGCTCGAGGTCACTTGGTCAAGCTGGTTGTAGGTGTAGGTGGAGGTACCGCGGTCCGGCTCCTCAACCTTGATCCGGCGCCCATGGAGGTCGTACGTGTAGCGCCAGACGTTATTGGCCGGGTCGGTGACCGTGGCCAACTGACCCGCCTTGGTGTAGGTGTAGCTCGTCTTATGGAAGTCCGTGCCCGGGTCCGGGGTGTCGTACGTCCACAGCTCGGTCTGGCGGCCCTGGGCGTCGGTGATCTTAGTTGTCGCCTGCTCGCCCTCCGGCGGGTTGACCGTCTGCCTGTCCGGCCCGTAGGTGTGGGTGGTGTACCACACCTCACGGTCCATCGACCAGAAGGCCTCCTTCGTCGGCCTTTCGATGCCGTCGTACGACGTTACCCTTCGAGCAGTCAGGCCCGCCTCGTCCGGATTGAAGACCACGTCGCCGGGGGGAGCGTCGTTGTAGTAAGGGCGGTTCTCGATCACCGCCAGCCCGCGGGAGTCGTACTCGACGTCGGTGATCACCCGTCCGATGCCGTCGGCGGCCGGCCTCTGGATCTGCCGCTTGCGCTGCAGCCCATCGAGCAACTCGTAGCTGGTCTCGACGGTGCCGTCCGCCTGGAGTTTCTTCGTCTGTACGACGCTTGCCTTGTCGACGCCACCGAAGTAGGCGTGCTCAACGTTGGGCGTCTGCGACTCCGCATGACCGGGCAACCAGACCTTCGCGATCCGGCCGAGGGCGTCCCGCTCGGAGACGGTACGGCGTCCTCCGACATCGGTGATCGTGATGGCCTGTCCCCAGGCCGGGTCGAGCTCGGTGCTCGAGACATGCCCGTTCGCCAGCGTCACCGAGGTCACGGTCACCGGACCATCCAGCGGGACGTAGCCGTACGTCGTGGCCTGGCCCTTGGAATCGGTCTCTGTCTGCTTGCGGCCGTGGTCGTCGTACGAGAAGGTCTTGACGGTCTCGTACGTCGGTTCCCCTGCGCTGGTGAACCCGGACAACCGCCAGGCCGCCGTGGGTTTGGCGCTCGCAGGCGTTGCGCCACCGGCGTAGTCCACCTTCTCATCGGTGATGACGTCGCCATTGGTCCATGGTTGGTCACAAGCCTTGGCGACGGTCTGTGTCCGAGTCGGGAGCTCGGTGATGCCCAAGGCCGCGTTGCCGACGTACTCATACCGGGTGCACGTGTCGTCCGAGGTAGTGGCAAGGTCGTTGGCGTTGGTGGCCTCGGTGAGCACGCCTGCCGGGGTGTACTCGTTCTTGGCCGAGGTCTCGCGGAAGCCGCCGCCCGGCTTGGCCTCCCATTGCCGGACGGACTTCTGCTCGAGCTTGAAGGCCTGGGTGGCGCCCCAGTCGCGAACCCGGGTCGAGGTCGCGGAGGACAGCCACGGCTCGGTGATGGTGCGTTCGACGACTCCGCCGTTCACCAGTTTGCTGCGCTCACGCTCCTGGCCGGCGAAGGCGTTCAGGTCCTTGACCTTCACCCCCGTGGAGTCCTCTAGCTCGCGCTCCTTGAATCCATTGGACGCCAGCTTGTCGCCGTCCATGCCCTGGAAGTAGCGGTGTTCGGTGACCGACTGCGGGCCGGACGGGTTGCCCTTGGTCACGGTCACCCGGTCGTACCCGCGCCACTGGGACCACGTCTTGCGGCCGATCTCGACCAGGCCGTCCTCGTCGTCGTGCCGCCAGGCCGGCGCCCCGGGATAGTCGATCGTCGTCAACACCGGTTGCATGCCGCTGATGCGGTCGGACTCGGTGACCGAGGTGACGACGTACTTGTGGAACCAGTCCTCGTGCTCATCGACAGCACCTGGCCGCGTCCACTTCGCCGGGTGGCAGCGGCGGTTGTTCAGGTCGGCCGGTGGGACGTTGCCGGGCAGGCTGCAGTCCTTGCCCGAGTACGTGATCGCGAGCTCGCCGCCGGTCCCGTAGTGGATCGCGCTGATCCGGAACCAGTCCAGCAAGGACTGGCCGCTGCTGTCGTCGACCCGGTTGTTGAGCTGGATCTTGTCGAAATTGACTTCGGGGGTGGTCAGGGCGCCGTCGCCGACCTGACCGGTGTGGGAGATTGCCTCCAGCCACAAGCGGGGCCCGGTGTTGTCGCCTGGGTTGGGGAAGCTGTGGCGCAGCGTCCATGTGTCAACGGCGTCGAACCCGGTCTCCGGTCGCCAGACCTCGGTGCGGACCTTGGTGAGTTTCTTCTTGGTCCAGAAGCTGGGGTTGAACTTAGTGCACGAGGTGGTGCTGGTGCACTCCAGATCGAGCGGGGTGTCGAAGTAGTCGGCTGGTGCGCAGTTGACGCCGGTCGCGCAGCGCTCGGTGGTGTCGAAGTGTGCCCGCGCGACCGGCTGCTCGGTGAACACCGCACCAGCGGTCTGGCCGTAGTCGATCCGCTTGATGCGGCCGGCCCGGTCGTAGCTGCTGACCATCGTCTCAGTGCCGTTGCGGGCATAGTTGTTCTTCTCGGTCTCGTAGAACAGCGACATCGTGTTGCCGTGCGGATCGACGACGTAGTCGAGGTTCCAGCGGTAGGCCTGCTGACAGAACGAGTTGGCGAACGCGGTCTGGTGGCACGGCTCGTTGGCGTGATTGCCGGCCACCGGCACAGTCCAGGTCGAGTTGGTGTCCTGGGCGCTTGGGCTCGGGATCTTGTTCAGCCCGAAGTAGAATTTGGTGCCGTCCTTGGTGGTGATGACCCAGTACTCCCCCGTCTCAGCCGCCGTACCACCCTGGTCACCGTTGATGGCACCGGAGAGGCGCTCGACCTTGGTGCCGTCGTCCGCCTTCGGCCGCCACTGTTTGGTGGCGTCGTCACGGACGAGCTCGCCGCCCTTGCCGTTGAGGGTGAAGGTCGCGTTATCCGTCGCGAAGCAGAGGTCGCCGACCGGCTTGGTCCCGTTGTTGCCGGACTGCTCGGACTTGGAGGAGCAGGACGCATAACGGCGTTCGATCGCCCCGCCCGGCGACAACTCGAACCCTTCACCGACCCATGACGTCTGGTTGTTGGTACCCGACGTACGGCCGTCGACGCTGCCCGACGAATAGCCCAAGGTGATCTGTGGGGTCGGACCACCGGTGCCGGGCGGTGTGCGCATCGGGTACTGCCAGTTGAAGTCACCCGACGATCCACCCACCGACCACGAGGCGGAGGGGGACAGCTGCGTGGAGTTGAAGTCGCCTGCGGTTCCGCTCCCGGCCGCCTCCATCATGAACAGTCCGTTGGCCGGTACGTCGGCGCTGAGCTTGCCCGACCCCGTGTTGCGGGTCGGGATCGGCCGACCGATGCAGGCGGCACTCGCGGTGCAGGCGGGAACCTGAACCAACCGAAGGCGGGTCGCCCAGTCGCCGCCGTACGCGTGCCGGAAGGCCTGGTAGTCCAACTCCAATGACACCTTGCCTGAAGCCTTGTCGGCACTGGTGAGTTTCACGAGCAGCGAGGCCCCACGCCGGCCGAGCATCTCCACCTTGACCTTGCTCGGCGCCGTGCCGTCAGCGGTCGGCCCGACGGCGAGCGGAAGTGTCCCCACAGCCTTCTTCGGCAGTACGCCAGACAGCCTCGCGGACCACGTGGTCTCCGGCAGGACGACCTCAGCTGTCCCAGCCGCGGGCCAGACCACGGCTGGCGTCTTCACGACGTCGACGTCGAGATCCGGCTTGCGCGGAACTACCTTGTAGTTCGAACCCCGCACCGACTTCACCTTGGTTGACTTGACCAGCGGCTCGTCTTCGGCAGCCGCGGGCATGGCGCCCGCCGGAACATTCAACCCGGTGACCAGCGTCAGCCCGACCACCACGGCCAAGGCACCACGAACCCCACGTTTCGACATCAGGACCTCCCAGTCTTAGGCGAGATCACCATGCGAGAGCACAAGGACTTCCCACAAACATTTCGATCACGGGGCGTACCGTTACTCGCCGACCTTCGACACTGATCGAAGGGCTTGAGTCGTTCGATCTCTGGGCCCCTGGCTCAACCACCACCGCTCCTCATCGGCGGCCGCTCGACCCGCACCCTCCGCGTCGCCGCCGAACACGCCGACCTGTGGAACATCCCCGGCGACAACGCCCTGCCCGACGCCGTCGAACGCAGCCTGATGCTGAACCGCTACTGCACCGAGATCGGCCGAGGGCCGAGAACCATCACGCGCTCAATCGCCCTCTCCGTGTCGTACGACGATCCGGAGCTGACCCGCACCGCAGCCGGCGCCGCCATCCAGGCCGGCTTCACCCACATAGCCCTGATCCTCCCCACACCCTGGCCTCCTCAGGTCGTCCATCGCCTGGCCGACACGATCCGCCCGCTGCTCACCTGACGGGCTTGGCCAGACAGCTCGTCTCAGCCGGCGGTCCTGCCGGTGGCGGTCTGCACGACGTACGGATCGGGCCGCCAAGGCAGCGTGGCGATCTCGGGCAAGGTGTCGTAGCGTCGTCGCATGGTCTCCACTCGCCGGGTGACGCTGCCCTACCTCCTCCTCGTCAACCTCGACGCCGACCTCATCTCAGCTTGGCGTCGGGTCTTCGCCGGAGAGATCGCCGAGGGCGCGATCGAAGTACGCCAAGGATCGTTGCTGGACGTGCTGCCGGAAGTCGACGCCGTACTGACGGCCGGGAACAGCTACGGCCAGATGGACGGCGGCGTCGACCGAGCACTCGCCGGGCACTGGCCCGGCGTCCAACGATCGGTCTGGGCGGCGGTGGCCGACGAGTACCACGGGTACCAGCCGGTCGGCACGGCGAGCGTGGTTCCCACTGGAGACGAGCACTGCCAGTGGCTCGTGTACGCACCGACGATGCGGGTGCCGATGGCGTTGTCGGGCGGGTTGGACATCGCCGTACACGACGCCTTCTGGGCCGCTCTGTTGGCCGTCGGCCGTCACCCGGCGAATCTCACGAGGGTTGCCTCACCGGGTTTCGGTACGGGCTACGGCCGCGTGTCACCCGCCCGGGCCGCACAGCTCATGGCCGCCGCCTACACCATGTGGGGCCTGCCGGCCACCACGCGCATCTCCCAACGCGAGGAACTGCTCCACGTGCACTAGGGTCACGCGATGACTCCTTCGGTCATCTTCCTCAACGGCCCGTCATCCGCCGGCAAGACAACGCTGGGCAAGGCGCTCCAGGACACCTTGGACGAGCCGTACTTGTTGATGGGCCTGGACACGTGCTTCGCGATGGTCCCCGCGCAGTGATCCGGCGGTCCGATGGGGACTCATCGCGCGCAGGGCGGTCGGGCTGCGCATGCTGAAGGGGTTCCACCGGGCCGTGCGCGAATTCGTTGCGGCGGGCAACGCTGTCATCGTCGACGAGATGATGCTGAGCCCCGACGTATGCGACCACTGGGATCACCACTCTCGCGGATCTCGACGTCACGTGACTCGGCGTCCGCTGCGACCTGGCCGAACTCGAACGCCGAGAGACCACCCGCAAGGGCCGCGCCGGGCTGGCTCGCTGGTCCGCGAAGCGCGTCCACGAAGGCATGTCCTACGACGTTCGCGTCAGTACACAACGCTCGAGCTGCGCAGCGCCACATACGAGCTGCTGGATCAGCTCGCCGACCTCGTCTGCGCGGGCAAGACTCATGTCGAGCCTCCGCACTACGTTCCTCCCCTTGCCCTGAAGGCATGGCATACCTGTGACGCAAGAAGACGGAACCACCGCTCGCGGCCGAGCTGCCGAGCTGCCGAGCTGCCGAGCTGCCGAGCTGCCGAGCTGCCGACAACGAATACCGAGTTCCGCCCCGTGAGCATCGCCGACGGGCTCGTGTCTCGCCCCGCGTCCGCGCACACGGCGACGGTGCACGCGTTCCTCGAACACCTGCGATCGCAGGGCCTGGAGGACGTGGGTCCCGAGCGTTGTCGAACGACGGTACGACGGAGACCCTGCGCCTCATCGAAGGCGACGCCGGCGGGGACGCCTGGCAACACCAGCACAACCTTGAGGGCCTCGAGTCGGCCGCAAGACTGCTCCGCCGGATCCACGACGCCTCCCGCACCTGGGAACCACCGGCCGACCCAGTAATTCGGACACCCGGTCCTCGCGGCCCCACCGCAGCCCGGCCAGGTCTTCTGCCACGGTGGCCCAGGCCCCGTGAACTTCGTCTAGCGAGACGGCCAAGCCATCGGCCTGTTCGAGTGGGACTACCTCCCCCCGAGATCCCGTCGACGACATCGCCTACACACTCTTCTGGTTCGCGCTAACCCGAGCCGACGACCACTGCTGGCACTCGAAGCGAGCTGTTCACCATCTACCGTTATCACGTGGTGTTTCCCCAACAGAGCACTGCCGATGCTGGAGCGGAGAAGGCCCACGGCGCGCAAGCGATCGTCGAGCAGGTCATCGCCGAAACCGGAACATCACCTGCAGACCCAACCGGCCGGCCCGGTCCCGCAAACACGCCCATCCACCGTCAGAGACCAAGCCGCATCGCACGAATCGTCACTGGCCGGCTCACGGTGGATCCGGGCCAAGGCCGCTCTCCCGCGCCCGTGGGACGATGACGGGATCCGGCTCGACCTCCTGGCGAATCCTCGATGACCGGCTGCTCTACTCCTGCCATCGTTCACAACTCTACCGGAGCCATCGCCTATCCCCCGCCTCACTGATCAGGCCTTGCACGCCTTGCAGGGCAGGTGCGCCGCTGGCGTGTTTTACGGTCACGGATAGGGTTCCGGGCCGGGGTTACCTGCTGAGAGCCGTCGGCAGGAATGGCACATCACAAGGATCATGCCCACTAGAAGTCCCGTCCGCCCGATCCCGCTTTGTCGTTGGCAAGGATCTCCTCAAGCACGTCAGCAATCG
Organism: Kribbella sancticallisti; assembly: GCF_039530625.1. Taxonomy (NCBI): domain Bacteria; kingdom Bacillati; phylum Actinomycetota; class Actinomycetes; order Propionibacteriales; family Kribbellaceae; genus Kribbella; species Kribbella sancticallisti. The sequence goes on from NZ_BAAAOS010000002.1 coordinate 35,636, forward strand.
TCGTGGCTCGCAACTGCTGCGCCATCACGTCCCGCACTCCGTCGTAAACTGACTCCAGGACCGGCCGTATCCCCCCTCCGACGGTGCATTCCGGATTGGGGTCATGAGCATGCAAGGCGAAGGGTCCGGTGTCGCCGAGAGCGTCGTACACATCGAACAGCGTGACTGCCTCGGCCAGTCGAGCCAGCGTCCAGCCAGCACCGGGGCCACGGCCGGTCACGCTAACAAGCCCTGCGTCCCGCAGATACCCGAGACTACGCCGCACCTGAACCGGATTGTTGGCCAGGCTTGCCGCGATCTCCGAAGAAGTCAGCGAGGGCCGACCCCGGCGCGCGGCAAGCTCCAGCCAGCACAGGGCATGCACGGCCATCGTCAACTGACTGTTCGCGCTCATACGGCTCCATTCACGAGTTCAGTCTCGGCTCCGAGAGGTTGGTGAGCAACCCTGCACAGCCCGGTCTGTAACAACCCTACTTGCACATATCCAGAGGACTCGCCGACGGACTCTTGACCGACGGCCGGGCGAATGTCGCGATGAGCGCGGCAAGCAGCAGCACGCCCGCCCCGGCCCATGACGCTGCAGCGGTGGCCGTGGTGTCGACCGTACGACCGCCGAGGAGCGCCCCGACTCCAATCGCGGCGTTCCAGATACAGACCCACAGCGCGGTTGCCGGTTCGGGAGAGTCGGGCGCCGCTGAGATCATCCAGGTCTGCATCGCGACCGACAGCCCCCCGAAGACGAGCCCCCACAGGACCAGCACCGCGACACCACGAAGCGGAGTCAGACCGAGGGTCGGCATCGCAACCAGCATCACCGTCATGCCACTGAGCACGCCGATCACGACCCCGCGCAGATGACGAGCCAGGAACGCTCCAGCGACGAAGTTGCCGATCATGCCGGCAACACCGAACGCGAGCAGCGCCGGCCCGACCAGGCGCTCCGGCATCCCGGAGACTTCCTGGAGAATGGGACTCACGAAGGTAAAGGCTGCGAAGTGACCTAGGACCGCCAACAGAGTGATCGCCAGGCCTGCAACAACGCCGCGATGGGCCAACTGCGAACCGAGCACTCGCAGACCAACCGCTTGGCCAGCAGCGAGGCGGGGCAACAGCGCGATGAGCGCGACCATGGCGATCAGAGCCAAGGCGCCCAACGCGGCGAAGGACAGTCGCCATCCGATCAGTTCGCCGAGCACAGTCGCGAGCGGTACCCCGAGGACGTTCGCGGCTGCAACTCCGCCGAAGATGACGGCAATAGCCCGGGGAACCGACTCCGGCGCAGCCAATCGGACCGCCAGGCTTCCAGCCACGGCCCAGAACCCACCGATCGCGATCCCCACCAGCACCCGCGACGCCATCAGCACACCGATGTTCGGCGCGATTGCCGTCACGGCGTTGGCCGCGGTCATCAGCACCATCAGGGCGATCAACAACGCCCGGCGGTCCAGTTTCCCCACGACCAGTGGTACGCCGATTGCAGCCACCGCAGCGACCACGCTGGGGACGGTAACGCTCAGCCCTGCGACTCCTTCCGTCACCCGTAGGTCGCTTGCCAATGCGGTCAAGAGGCCGATCGGCAACTGCTCGGCGGTGACGAGCACGAACGTCCCCAGCATCGCTGCCATGACCGCACCCCAACGAGTACGGCTTCTGCCCTGGTCCCTGCGCATACCGTCTGAGCCGACCTCGGTCGTCGTCACATTTCCTCCTTGATTCGGGATCGATCGTTCCCTAATCGGTGGACGGTACCATTGGGATCGATCGATCTACAATCGAGTTCGAGCCAACAGGCCGCTCGAGGACCAGCAGAGGAGTGCCCATGGCGAGGCCTCGAACCTTCGACACGGAGTCAGCCGTCGCTGCGTCAATCGACGTCTTCAGGCGCCGCGGCTACCGCGGGACGTCGATTCGCGACCTCAGCACTCACCTCGGGCTCAGCCTGAGCAGCATGTACCGCGCGTACGGCGACAAACACGGACTCTTCCTGCGGGCGCTTGACCACTATCGTCACACCGAGTCGACCCAGGGCTGCGAACTCTTCTTGGAGAGCGAAGCAACAGTCGATGGGCTGTGCCGGAGCCTGGCCGCGATGGTGCTCGCCGAGGAGGATCCCGACGACCCGGCCGGATGCTTTGCCATCAACACCGCTGCCGAGCTCGGTCGCACCGACGCGAGCGTGGTTGAGCGCACCGAGGCAGCCTTCGGGCTCACACGGGCCGGACTGCGCGATGTGGCTCAACGGCTCCACGAGAACGGCACCCTACGGCCGGACTGCGAGGTCGACGCGTTCGTCGACACGCTGTTCACCCTCATCCTCGGCTGGCGTTTACGCGTTCGCTCGGGTCACGACCCGGCCGCCATCAGGGCTTCGATCGTTGCTGCCGTCATCCCATGGTCAGCCCAAGCCACTTAGGATTCCCCGAGCCGTTTGTCAAGGTCCCAACCAGCGGACTCCGACCAAGGCCTAGCACCCTGCAGAACGCGCGGTCTCGGCATGGATTGCCATCGACACCGCCCTTGCCAGCTTCGACTACGCCACCGAATTGGTCGGCTACCGGCGGACGCTAGTCGTTCCAGCTGTGCCCGTCGCACTCGCCGGCGCTCCTCGGGCAGCCTTGGGGTTTCGCGTTGCCGAGGAGGGCCAATCCGTTCCCACGCGGGTTCGCGGCCGGGCGATCTGATCGTCGGGGTTGCGGCGGGAGGTACATGCGCCGCGGAGTGGATCTTCGACGGCCTGCAGGATGAGACCGACGCGTCCGCGATGTCATCAGGATGGTGCGGCGCAGGTTGCGACGGCATCGCGAGGTGCAGAAGAACAAGCGCTTCTTCGGTGCGGTCGTAAGCCGGTTCCTCGCCGATGTGTCAAGGCCAGTCGCAACCGCCCCGTGGCAGACGTGAAACCTGCGCCAACGGCCGCGACAACCGCACCACAGGCTGCGGCCACCCACCGGCCAGGGGCATCACCCCTGGCCGGCGAGTGCTTGGTGAGTCGGGACGCGATCCCGCTGGTTCGGCAGACGTGGGAGTGGCGCAGCAGTCATTCGACGGCGGCGGCGAGGGTCCTGGCATCACCTCGTCGAACCCATCTGGGTGCAGGTTCGAGCTGATCGCGGCCGACAACTTCTCACAGGCGGCGTCGACGAGCTGGTAGAACTCGTCGGCGACATAAGCCGCGACGGGCAGCAGGCCGATGTTCATGGACAACTGACCAGGTTGCCCTGCGTAGGGCACGGGCGATGGCGTTGGTGACAATGTCGCCAGCACGATGGCGACGCAGCAGGATGTCGAGGCTTCCGAGGTCAACCACGCGACTTGAGCCGTTTCTCGGCTGCCAGGCATCGAAGGTCTTCACAGCCGAGTAGCCCCGCGGCCGCACGCCGGATGGCGTGGATGCAGCGTTCCTGGCCAGCGGCATCCTCTCGGAGCAGCGCCTTCAGGACCTCAGCGGGCCGAGCGGTCTGGCTGTCGTCACGATGTCGCTCCTGCCATCGCAGCCTGGGCCTGCGGGTAGTCGTAGAAGGTGTCCTTGCGGGTGACGAGGCCTTCTGGGGAGACCTCGACGATGTCGATGCAGTGGAACTCCCTCGGATCGGAACCGTTGAGGGTGAAGTGCAGGGTCCAGTCCAGCAGCCAGTGCTCCGGCCCCAGAAGGAGTCGGCGGGCTTCGCCGTGGAAGTTGGGGTACAGCTCGAACACGCCGTGGAAAGCCTTTCGAAGGGCATCAATGCCTTCGATCACCGGGGTGCGTCCGTGCACCTGGAACGTGGACGTGTCCGAATGCAAGGCGAGGATCGCGTCGACGTCGCGCGAGTTCCAGGCATGCATGTAGGCATCGGCCACCGCGGCTATGGCGGGCGTGGCGGGTGTGTGAGTCACTTTGGTTCCACTTCTGGGTTGTTGGGCTGTCTCCAGACAGTGAAGCATACACATGTACGCATCTCTACAATCGTACGTATGTGACGTAAGATACGGCCATGACTAAGCCGGGAGACGAACGACGGACAGCGGTACTCCACACGGCGGTGCACGTCGCTTCAGTCGAGGGGCTTGAAGGGCTCACCCTCGGTCGCCTCGCCGTGGTCAGCGGAGTTCCGAAGAGTGCGCTTCAGGCGTTGTTCGGCACGAAGGAGAGACTCCAACTCGCCATCGTTGCCTACGCCGTCGAGGTGTTTCAGCGGGACGTTCTAGCCATGTCCGAGGACGAGCCCGACGGCCTCGCTCGACTAAGGGCCTTGCTGTCGGCGTGGATTGACTATCTCCTGACCTTCGACGGCGGATGCCTGTTCATAGCGAGCGCCAGCGAGCTCGACGGTCGTCCAGGGCCGGCTCGCGATGCCATCGTCAACGCAGTGGTCACGGGCGAAAAGCTGCTGCTCCGTCAAGCCAACCTGGCCATGCGGCTCGGGGAGCTACCACGGTCTGTCTCCCCAGAGCAAGTCGCCTTCGAGCTCCACGCCATGCTGCTCAAGGCCAACCACGATCGGCAACTGCTCGGTCGAGACGATGCCCTCGAGCGCGCCCGAGACGCCGTCGAGCGCATCCTGATGCCCACGCCGGACGCTTGAGTGATGGACGCTGATATGCGAGCACAAGGGCCGGGCGGCCGATGAGTGCACCTCGGGGATAACGGCATCCCCAGGCGCGGGTTGTTCATCTCGAGGTCGACGCGGCGGCCTCTGTTCCCTTGGCTAAGTTGACTCCGTAGCCGCGTCACGGTCCGGTGGCCGACTCGATGCGTCCGCTGAGAACGCGGTTCGACATTCCGGTGCTGGGCATCACGTCGGATCGCGGCGTAAAGCTCAGCTTGAGAGGGATCCATAGGCACAGCCATCGATACGGACAGGTTCAGTTCCGGATGTTCCGGGTGGTGTCCGCGAGTCCCGTCACCGATACAGATCAACTTCCACTCCCTCGGGCTCAGGCGGTCTGGGGACGCCGACGGATCACCTCACCCTTCTAGGAACCGGAGGCCGACCACACCGGTGACGATGAGCAGGATGCATAGCAGCCGCTGCAAACTGGCTGCCTCGCCGAGATAAATGATGCCGGCGAGGGTGACACCGACGGCACCGATGCCGACCCAGACTGCGTAGGCAGTGCCAACTGGCAGGTGGCGCAGGGCGAGGGCGAGCATGGCGAAACTGGCCAAGGACAGCGTGACCCCAATGACGCTGGGCCAGAGCCGGGTGAACCCGTCGGACTGCTTCAGGGCGGTCGCCCAAACAAGCTCCAGCAGCCCGGCGACAGCGAGCAGGATCCATGCCAGGCTAGTCATTGGAGATCCCAAGGTTGCGCGATCCAATTTCCGCAGTTGGGCGTTCGACAGGTCACGCGGCATATCCGCCGTCGACGCTGATCGCGGTGCCGGTGATGTAGCGCCCACCCTCCCCTGCTAGATGCGCGACGGTTGCCGCAATGTCCACAGCAGCACCGTACTCACCCAGGGCGATAAACGGCCGTTCCTGCTCGGCATCGGGTCCGTCAGCAGGGTTCATGTCGGTATCGGTGTTGCCCGGGTGCACCACAGTTGCGGTGATGCCCCGCTCCCCGAGATCACGTGCCAGGCCCTTGGTCAGCCCCAGCAAC
>NZ_BAAAOS010000003.1:0-27555 GCF_039530625.1 Kribbella sancticallisti
TCCCGAGCGCGGCTCGGAGGACAAAGGCAAACAATGGTTCGACCTGCTCGCGGCCACACTGAGCAGTCGCCTGATCGAGCTGGCGGAGGCACTGTGATCGACTTCCACACCCACACCCCGGCCTGGGAAACAGTGACCTGGCTGGCCGGGACGCCGTTCGGCGCGGACGAGTTCGTCACCTTCATGGACTCGGCCGGCCTCGATCAGGCGGTGGTGCTCAGCCATGACGGGTTGTTCAACTCAACCCGGGAGGCGAATGACCAACTCGCCGCCTTCGTCAAGGCGTACCCGGACCGGCTCGTCGGTTTCGGCACGGTGAACATCCGCCGCGACGGCGCGCTGGCCGAGACCGAGCGGATGGTGACCGATCTCGGCCTGCGTGGCCTGAAGCTGCACCCCTGGCTACAAGGATTCAGCATGCACGAGGTGGCGCTGGACCCGATCTGCGAGGTGATCACCGAGGCCGGCGGGATCCTACTCAGCCACGACGGCACACCTCCGTACTCGACGGCCGGCCAGATCGCGGCCCTGGCAAGGCGGCACCCACGGCTGCCAGTGGTGCTCGGTCACGGTGGTCTGCACGACCTGTGGCGCGAGTCGCTGGCCATGACCCAGGAGACCGACAACCTCTACCTCTGCCTCTGCGGCACCCCGCCGTACGCAGCTCGCCGGATCCTCGCCGAGGCACCGCCGCACAAGGTGCTCTTCGGTACTGATGCGGGGTTGTCGGACAAGCCGAGTCAGGACTATGCCGTGGCCCGGGTTAAGGAGATCGACGGCTGGGGTATCACCGACGCCCAGCGGCAGGCGATGCTCGTGGACAACCCGGCGCGGCTCCTCGGCGCAGCGGCATGAGGCCGACCATCAGGGCTGTCCACACCGCCCACGTGAGCCTCGATGCGCACCCCGACCTGATGGTACGCGGCGCCAAGGGTGCACACGAGCGCTCAGAGTTCCTCCTGGTCCGTGTGGTCACGAGTGACGGCGTTGAGGGGTACGGCGAGGTCAGCGCGACGCCCCTGTGGAGCGGCGAGGACGGCGCTAGCGCCGACCACTTCATCCGCGCGGTTCTCGCGCCGGCCCTCATCGGTACTGCGCTGACACCGGTCGGCGCGGCGGATGAGCTGATGGACAAGGTGCTGCACGGCAACCCGTTCACCAAGGCGGGGCTATCGATCGCCTTGTGGGACGCGTACGCCCGGACCTTGGATGTCCCGCTCGCCGTGGCCCTGGGCGGTCCCTATCGTAACGAGATCCCGATCAAGCTGTCGTTGTCCGGCGACGGACCTGACCTCGAGCGGGCCTACCACGCTGCCCGCGCGGCCGGGTTCGGCGCGTTCAAGGTGAAGGTTGGGCTGGGGGTGCCGGCGGACGTGGCGCGTTTCGACCAGGCCCGTGCGCTGGTCGGCGAGGGTGTGTTCCTCGGCTCGGACGCCAACGGTGGCTGGTCGAGGGCCGAGGCCGTCCGGGCAATCCGGGCGCTCGACCGACTAGGCGTCGCTTTCGTCGAACAACCACTCCAGCGAGATGATCTTGCCGGTCTCGCAGAGCTCCGCCGGCTCGGCCCGCCGATCGTCGCCGACGAGTCGGTCTTCGGCACCGCCGATCTGGTTCGGGTGATCGAGGCCGGTGCCGCTGATGTGATCAGCCTGTACGTCGGGAAGTCGGCCGGCCCGGGTCGCGCCGTCGGGATGGCCGCGCTGGCCGCGTCATTCGGGCTGGCGGTGGTGATCGGGTCGAACGGCGAGCTCGGGATCGGCGCCGCGGCACAGCTTCACGTAGCTGCCGCAATCCCTCGACTGGCGGCGATCCCGAGCGACATCATCGGCGCGCACTACTACGCCGAGGACATCTTGACGAAACCGCTCGACAGCGATGGCCGGCGCGTGCGGCTCAGCAGTGAACCAGGACTGGGAGTTACTGTGCGAGATGACCTGCTACGGGAGTTCCGATGATCGTCGACGTGCACGCCCACACCCCGACGCATCGGTTCGCGGTGCCCGCAGAGGAGCGCCGGGTGTACGAGAACTGGCGGACCGACCGACCGGTGGTGACGACGAACTCGTGGGCCGACTACGACGAGGCGATGGCAGCCGCGGACGTGTCGATCGTGTTCAACATCGCGGTCGACGATCCACTCGCGGCGACCGGCCTGTCCTATCCTCCTGAGCGGTGCAACGACGCGACCGCCGAGTTCGTCGCGGACAACCCGACGAAGCGGATTGGGTTCATGTCGGTCAATCCGGCCCGGCCCGGCGCATTGGAGGAGGCAGACCGGGCCCGATCCCTCGGTCTCGTCGGCGTCAAGCTCGGGCCGAATTACCAGGACTTCGACCCGCTGGGTCAAGCCGCGTTGCGGTTCTACGAGTACTGCCAGCGGCACAGCCTGCCGATCCTGTTTCACCAGGGTGCTTCACCGATGCGGCACGCGCCGCTGCGATACACGTATCCGCTGGTAACGGACGAGGTGGCGCTGCGATTCCCCAAGTTGCGAATCGTGATGGCGCACATGGGTCATCCGTGGAGCCGGGAGACGGTGGTGACGATCCGCAAGCATCCGCACGTGTATGCGGACGTGTCGTCGATCTACCTGCGGCCCTGGGTGCTGTACCAGTCGCTGATCAACGCGGTCGAGTGGGGATGCACCGACAAGCTGCTGCTCGGTTCGGACTTCCCGATCGCCAACACCGGCGAGGCCATCGCCGGGCTGTGGACCGTCAACGACATGCTCGAGGGCACCAAACTGCCACGGGTTCCGGACGAGGCGATCCAGCAGATCGTGCACGCGGACGCGCTCGGTGCGCTCGGTTTGGAGCTACCTGCATGATCATCGACGCGCACGTCCGGATCGGTGACAGCCGGGACGCGAGCCTGCCGGTCGACCGGTTGCTCGCGACGATGGATTCGCTCGGCATCGACATGGCGCTGGTCGCCCCGGCTGAGCACTGTGTTGCCTACGACAACCGTGCGGGAAACGAGGCGACAGTTGCCGCTCACCACCAGTCGAAGCGGTTGTTGCCGTACGCGGTGGCCAATCCGTGGCGCGGTAAGGCGGCCGTCGACGAGTTGGACCGGGCCCGCGACGCGGGAGCCGTCGCCCTGGCCGTGGACTCCGTGCTGCAGGGATTCGATCTGCTCGACGGGCTCCTCGATCCCTTATTGGACTTCGCGGCCGAGTCCAGCTGGTTCGCCTACGTCCGCACCGGCACGCCGCCGACCGCGCTCCCCTTGCCGCTCGCGACTGTGGCTCGTCGGCGACCCGAGCTACCCATACTGATGGGCAAGAGCGGCGCGACCGACTTCTGGATCGACGCCGTGCCTGCCCTGCAGTACGCACCGAACCTGTACGGCGACACCGCGTACGCACCCTGGGACACCGTGCTGACCGGATTCGCTCGCGAACCGGCGATCGGAGCCGGGCGACTGGTGTTCTCGACCGACTCCCCGTACACGGTGCCGGTGGCAGAACTGGACCGGATCCGGGACTGGCCGATCAGCCCGGATGACAAGGCAGCGGTTCTCGGCGGAAACCTCGCCGAACTGCTCGAGGGGAGCCTGAAATGACTGTGGATATCCAGACCGACGCGTCGTTGCTGGTGCGGGGCGTGTCGCCCGTGCTGGCAGTACCGTTCACGGAGTCGGGTGAGGTCGACTACGGCGGCTTCGACCGGGTGGTGCGCTACGTGCTGTCCACCGGTGTGACCAGCATGATGTTTCCGGGCTTCGCCTCGGAGTTCCACAAGCTGTCCGAGGACGAGCGGTGGCACCTGACCGAGATCCTGCTCTCACAGACCCGGAACCGGCCGGACGTCGCAGCGGTGATCGCCGTCCAGGATCACGCGACCCGGTTGGCCGCACACCGGGCCCGTGCGGCGGTCGACGCCGGCGCCGACCTGATCAACTTGCTTCCGCCGCACTTTCTCTCGCCGTCCCGCCGGGCCCTCGTACAGCACATCGAGGCGGTACTGGAGTCGGTCGCCCCGGTACCGGTTGTGCTGCAGTACGCCCCGGCCGAGACCGGCACCGTCCTGGATGCGGACGTACTCGGTCAGATCCAGGCCAAGCATCCGAACCTCCGCCTGGTAAAGGTGGAGTCCTCGCCACCCGGCCCGCTGATCGCCGAGCTCGCCGCACGGACCCCGCCGCTCCTCGCCGTCGAGGGTTATGCCGGCGTTCAGTTGCCGGACGCAGTACGCCGCGGTGCGGTCGGCACGCAACCCGGTTGCTCGGTCACCGAGGTGTACGTCGAGATCTGGCGGCGGCTGACCTCGCCGGACCCGGTGCAGGTCGAGTCCGGGTTCGACCTGCACCGGAGATTACTGCCCTACATCTCCTACTGGATGCTCGACACCGAGCGGATCATCGCCGCAGAAAAGTTGATCTCGGTCCGCCGCGGCCTGTTCGTCAGTGCGTACTGCCGCGAACCGGCTCATCGCCTCGACGCCGAGGAGATCCGGATGATCGAGCGCTTCCTCGCAGACTTCACCGATCTCCTGCCCCACCTGGGCTGACCCCGCGGGCGGCGGAGGCCACGCCATGGGCCACATCATCCGAGGACTGGAGAAACATTCCTCCGGTCCTCGGACGTGAGCGACGGATCAGGGCTGGCGGAGGCGGGCGGTCAGGGCGTGGCCGTACATCAGCTCCGCATCGGAGATCGCCGCCGTTGACGGAGCGATCGAGGCAGCACCTGCAGTGGTGAGTCGCTGGTAGGTGACAGTCTTGAGGAACTTCCCAACCCATAACCCACCGGTGTAGCGACCCGCCCGCCCGGTCGGCAGGACGTGGTTGGTGCCGATCGACTTGTCCGAGAAAGCGACCGTGGACTCGGGCCCAATGAAGAGCGACCCGTAGTTGCGCAGGTTCTCCGCGTACCAGTCGTCGTCGGCCGTTTGCACCTCCAGATGCTCCGGGGCATAGGCGTCAGACACTTTGACGGCCTCCTCCCGCGACTCACAGACCACCACCGTGCCGTGCTCACGCCATGCGCCGCCCGCGACCTCAACGGTGGGCCAGTCAGTGGAAAGCCACCGGTCGATCTCGGCGATGACAGCCCTTCCGAACGCGCGGTCGGTCGTGACCAGCAGCGCCGGACTGTTGAAGCCGTGTTCGGCCTGACCCAGCAGGTCCGCCGCCACCAGACGCGGGTCCGCCGTCTCGTCCGCGATCACGGCGACCTCCGTCGGCCCGGCGAGCAAATCGATCCCGACAATCCCGAACAACTGCCGCTTCGCCTCTGCGACGTACGCGTTCCCGGCACCGACCACGAGATCCACCGGCTGCACACCCTCGAAGCCGAAGGCAAGAGCTGCGAACGCCTGCACACCACCGAGGCATGCGATTACGTCAGCTCCGGCGAGGTCCATCGTGTACAACTGCGGTTCGTAGATCCCGCCGCCGTTCCACGGCGGCGCCATTGCCACCACAGTGTCCACCCCGGCCACTTTCGGCACGGTCACGGTCATGATCGAGGAGGCGATCAGCGGATACCGGCCGCCGGGCGAGTACGACCCGACACGACTGATCGGGAGGTGTCTGTGTCCGAGCACAACACCGGGCTGGGTCTCCACCTCCAGATCGGTCATCGTGGCCCGCTGGAGCTTCGCGAATCCCTCCACCTGGCCGCGGGCGAACTCCAGGTGCCGAGCCAGTTCCTTGTCTACGGAACTGGCCGCGGCCTTGATCGTGTCCGCGGACACGATGAACGACTCAGGACTCCAGTTGTCCAGTTGCTCGGAGTACCGGCGGATCGCGGGAAGCCCCTCGCGCTCGACGTCGGAAAGGATCCGGCTGACGGTGTCGATCACCTCCTGCGACCGCTCGACCCGCTCCGGCCAACCCTCCTTGAGGTGCTCCACGTCCGTCATCTCCCATTATTCGAAATCATAGATATAGATTCAGATAGCTGTATGATCATATGTCTCGGGCGGACCGGAACGCCACCAGAACAGGACTTCGGCCTGGCGCCGGCAGGGCGGAGGAACACCAAGTGATGTTGGAAATGGTTGCCGGGTCGAGTTCGGATAGGCGATGGCGTCAATCTGTACCAGTCCACCTCTCGGACCGGGCGGGCCAGGTCACACTGTCCGCGGCCGGCCCGGAAAGCAGCGTCACCATCGGCTCGTCTCAGCCACCACCGCACGCGGGCCGGCGTTCTCGGCAGGGACGAACCAGGACTACTGAGCCTTACCCACCCTCAACGGCGTCGTCACGGGCCGACGTCGCGTCCATCCTGCGATCGCTCGATGACCAGCCCACGACCGCGTTCGCGCCGACGACGAGCCGGAATCCTCGGCGACCACGATGGCCAGTCCGATGACCTATGAACCGCAGGCCGACCAGCTCAGAACAGGACCTTTCTCGTCATGACGTCTCTTCCTCAGATCCTCCCGGCAGTCGACACTACGACCGCGCCGCGTCCACGCGGGCACTACTCACAAGCCCGGATCGCGGGCGATCTGATCTTCACGGCTGGATTCGGGCCTGTCGATCCGGCAACCGGCGCGATGGTGGGCGATGGCGATGTCGCAGAACAGACCAGGCAAACCCTGCGAAATCTGCGAGCGGTGCTGGCCGAAGCGGGCGCCACGCTCCACGATGTCGTCAAGATCACCGCGTTCCTGGAGGATCCAGACCGCGACTGGGATGCCTATGACGCCATCTTTCCCGAATTCTTCGAGCCACCCTATCCGGCTCGGCTCACGGCCGGCGCCCGTCTCGGGACGATCCTGGTGGAGATCGAGGTCATCGCCAGGCGTCAGCCATCGCAATCCACTCCCCTGACCTGATGATCTCAAGCCTGGAGCGGAGACGGGGCGGCACCGACTGCAGGCCGCCACCCGCTGACCGTCCTGCCTGCATCGGCCGGTGCAACAGTCGGCCCTTGCGTCAGTCACCCATCGCCTCTTACGATTCGGGTAGCCGAATTTAAATCTGTTATTTCGAATGTTGGTCGGAAATGGTGCGATCCGGTTCACCAGCGCCCTTTGCCGCCGACCGATTCTTGGATACCGAAGGAGCCGCAATGGGCGACCACATCCTCGGCGCGCTCGCCGCCCTCCTCCCCTGCCCTGGAAAGGGAGCACTCCGATGATGATGAGGCGCGCGGCTCTGGTAGCCGCCTTCACGATGGTGCTTGCCGCAGGCTGCAGCGGCAGCAGTGGCGTGGAAACGCAAGGCCCGGACGCGGCGTCCTGGCGTGACCAGGTCAAGCCAGGAAAGCTGGAGGTCGGCGTCCTGTCGGCCAAGGGCACACCCGGTCTGAAGTTCTTGGAGAACGTCGGCGCCGGGCTGGAGAAGGATCAGCCGGGCTCTGACGTGACGTTGACGTTCGCCAACACCGAGGCGCGGCCGGGCATCGAGCAGCGGTGGCGCGCCGGTAGTCCGCCGGATGTGGACTACGGGATGTTCGACGGCACCATTCCCGACCTGCGCGCGTGGGCCGATGACGGTGCGCTGGTCGACCTCACGCCGTACCTGAAGCAGGAGGATCCGGGGACCGGCAAGCCGTGGCTGGACCGATACAGCCCGACTGTGCGGAAGTTCATGGAGCATCCGGAGACCAAGCAGATCTACGCGGTCCCGTCCGAGCTGTCCCTCCACGTCTTGTTCTACAACGCGAAGATGTTCAAGGATCTCGGGGTCAAGCCGCCCGCGACCTGGGACGACCTGCTCGCGGCGACCGACGCGCTGAAGGCGAAGAACGTCGACCCGATCGCGCTCACTGGCCTGTTCGAGCCGTACATGGGGATGTGGAGCGACCATCTCTGGCTGCGGACTGTCGGCTACGGCAAGGCCCGCGCCGTGCTGACCGAGGGAAAGGGGCACATCACCGACGACCCCGGCTTCTTGAAGGGCCTGCAGATGCTGCAGGAGTTGCGCGACAAGGACGCGTTCCTGACGGGGTTCAAGGGCACCGACTTTACTGCCGCGCAAGCACAGTTCTTCCAGGGCAAGGCCGGCATGATTCTGATGGGGTCATGGCTGGTCAGCGAGATGAAGGACGTGGTCCCGAAGGACTTCGAACTCGGCGTCCTCGCGTTCCCGAAGGTGGACGGCGCGGCCGGGGACCAGGGCGTTGTGATGGCCGCCCTGCAGAATGTGTCGATCGCGTCCAAGAGTCCGGATATCCCGCTGGCCCTGGAGTGGGTCAACCGGCTGACCAGCGTAGAAACCCAGACGAAGCGAGCGAACGAGATCGGTGAGGTCTCGGCGGTGGTCGGTGTTCCCAGTCCTCCAGGTGTTCCCGGTATCGACACGGTGCTGTCCACGGCGGAGTCGCTGCAGCCGCGCGAGTTCGGTCTGGGGCAGAGCAAGGCCGGTAAACCCGTGTACGCCGAGATCACGCGGCTGCTCTTCGGCCAGCAGGACGCGGACGAGACGCTGAAGCGGCTGGACGTCGCGCTTCGCCGCGTCCACAAGAACTGACATGCATCGGATCGCCCAGCGGCGGATCATCATCCCGTTCCTGCTGCCCGCCGCTGTCCTGCTGGCGATATTCTTCCTCTACCCGCTGGCACGGACGGTCGGCATCTCGCTGTCGGACTGGACCCGCACCGGCGCGTCGAGGTATGTCGGCGGCGCCAACTACACCGCCCTGCTGTCCGATCCGGACTACCGCGGCGCACTGAAGAACACCTTCCTGTTCACCTTCGTCGGTGGCTGCATGCTGTTCCCGCCGGCGGTGGCGATCGCCTGGGCGCTGAACCAGCCGATCCGCGGTGAACGGTTCTTCCGATTCGTCGTGTTCGCCCCGGTGGTCCTGTCGGCGGCGGTGGTCGCTCTGATGTGGAAGTTCATCTACCACCCGACGCTCGGCCTCATCAGTCCCGCGATGGCGCAGCTTGGTCTTGGCGGCTTGGCACGGGAGTGGCTGGGTGATCCCATGACTGCCCTGCCCGCGGTGGCTTTCACCACCGTGTGGCAAGGCATCGGCATCTGGGTCGTGCTGCTGTCCGCGGGTTTCGAGCGGCTGCCCCGGGAGGTGCTGGAGGCTGGGCGGGTCGACGGTGCCGGCGAGTGGCGCCTGTTCTGGTCGGTGATGATGCCGCTGCTGCACGACCTGCTCCGAATCCTGCTGGTGTTGTGGATCGTGCAGAGCATGCAGGCGTTCGCCTTCATCTACATCATGACCGGCGGCGGTCCGTTCGGCTCGACCGAGGTGGTCGGCACGCTGATGTACCGAACCGCCATCGACCAGACCGAGTTCGGCTACGCCGCGGCGATGGGAGTCATCCTGGTCGTGGTGATGCTGGCCGTCACGACGATCCTCAACAAGGTGCTGAAGCGCGATGACCTTGAATACTGAAGTCCGGGCCACGCCCCCGGCAGGCCGCACCAGGCCGTCCCCGCAGGACGAGCCTTCGTCATACCGCCGGCACCATCTGGTGATCTATCTGGCCCTGGGAACCATCGCCTTCTCCGCCGCGTCTGCCTTCGCCTGGGTGCTGAACGTTTCACTGAAGACGAACCAGGAATTTCTCGGGACGCGACCGTGGAGCATCGCCGACGAGTTCCATCTGGAGAACTACGCGAACGCGTGGACCAACGCGGACGTCGGTGCGTACTTCGGCAACAGCGTGGTTGTCAGTATCACCTCTACCGTCCTCGGCGTGGTCGTGTCAGCCTTCGCGGCGTACCCGATCGCGCGCATCCCCTTCCGGCTGAACGGTGCCGTCCTGGCGGTCTTCCTGATGGGCCTGATGGTGCCGTGGATGGTGACGTTCATCCCGCTCTACCTCACCCTGCAGGACCTGGGGCTGCTCGACACCCGGATCGGGCTGATCCTCGTGTACGCGACGTACAACCTGCCCTTCAACATCTTCGTGCTCGTCGGCTTCCTCCGAACCTTGCCCCGCGAACTGGAAGAGGCCGCCGCAGTAGACGGCGCCGGCCCGACCACCACGTTCGTCCGGGTGATCCTCCCTCTGCTGGGACCGGGTCTGGCCTCCGTGACGATCATCAGCTTCCTGAACAACTGGAACGAGTTCTTCTACGCCCTGGTACTGATCCACAGTCCGTCGAAAATGACCTTGCCACTCGGCCTGTTCCAGCTCGGCCAGGCGGCCGACTACGGCACCAACTGGGTCACCCTCTTCGCCGGCATGATCATCACCGCACTCCCCGTCCTCATCCTCTTCGCACTCCTCCAGAAACAAGTGACCAAAGGCCTCACCGCGGGCGCACTCAAAGGCTGACATCGCGGTCAGGGGTGTGGCAGCCGAGATCAAGCGATCGCGTCGGGCCACGAATCGCAGCCCGCACTTACTCAATCCCTCGCCGCGAAAGCTGCGGAAGGCCTCCGGTGCCCGCCGTGCCTACGGCACGCGTTAGGCCTGCTCGACGTGATATCTCGGGGACAGAATGCTGTGGTCAGCCGAAGATCGACCAGCGCGCAACCGACGGCTACTGGCTACAAAGACCGGAAACACAGACAGGTTTTGCTTCGTCAGCGCTCGTCGGCGGCCGTCGCCAGGGACCAAGTCACCGCTATATCTGTCGGCTAGGTTCCGACGACGTCCGCAGCGTCAGTCGCGCCAAGACGCTCGGAGATGATCCTGCTGAGGGCGACGAGCCCTTCCCTCGCTTGCTTACGATTGTTACGCGTCAGTTCCTTCGCGAATCCGGTCACACCGACCGAGCCCGCGACGTGTTCGGTGGCATCGAAAAACGGTACCGCCACACAGGCGATGTCCGCCTGCTCTTCCTGATCCTCCAAGGCGAATCCCTGCTTGCGAATTGTCGCCAGTTCAGCGCGAAACCCTGTCACAGTGACCCGCGGCGCCTTCGGGCCACGGCCCTGTTCCAGTTGCTTGAGCAGAGGCTTCAGTTCGTCCTCCGGTAAGAAGGCCGCGATCGCCTTGCCGAGGGCTGTGAGGTTGAAGGGTGCGACCTTCCCCGGGTGGGTATCGAACTGGATGAAACCTGGCATGGCAGCTTTGGCAACATAGACCAACGACGCACCGGTGAGGACGCCGATGTGCACAGGCATTCCCATGCGGTCAGCCAGCTCGCGCATTTCCCGGACCGCAACCGATGACAGGTCGACCTTTCTGATCAGGCGCGTAGCAAGGCTGTACAGCCGCAGAGTGGGGTGCCAGAAATGACTGCGGCCGACAACCCGGCGCATCGCATAGTCGCGCTGCTCCAGCGTGTAGACGATCGAGGCGCACGTGGCCAAGGGGATCCCGGCCTTTCGCGCCAGAGCCGTGAGCGTCAACTCTTCGTTGGACTCCACGAGGATCTCGAGCACCGTGAGAGCCCGCGCGACCGCGGGCGACGGTAAGCGATCTGCACCCATTCAAGGCCTACCCTCCGCCGGACATCCGGCAGCCGACGACTCGATATCAGTGAGTCTATCTCCTCTATTCTGAAGATTGCTGCCGCCTGCCGGGCGCCGGCGAGCACACCTGCTGTCCGTCAGTCTCCTGGCGCCCCGCGCAGTCCAGCGTGGCGGTCAGTCGGCGGCTCAGCTCGGTTCAGCCTGTTGGCTGGTGATTCGCTCGACGAGGACGCTCGTCGCATACCGCGTCGCGCCGGAGGGCTCGACGTCGGTCCACTCCCCCACATACTTCATCGCAACCGCACGCTCCAAGGAGCAGTCCCAGTCAGGAACGAGCTCATCAATCCGGCCACGCAATTCAAGGTAAAATCCAGGACGCGTCGGCTCGATCACAACCACCGAGATCCGCGGCTCACGACGCAGATTGAGCAACTTCTGCCGACCCTCGACGAGACTGAACCGCACACGCTCACCATCCCAAAGGAACCACAACGGTGTGGCCTGCGGCTCTCCACGCTTGCCGATCGTCGAGACCAAGGCAACCGCCTTAGACGCAAGCAGACGGTGGAACACCTCGGGAATCTCCATACTCTCCTCATCTCACGGGCCAGGTGGCAACTCGCGTCTGATCGGATCCCGACCGAGCCAACCGGCGCGGACACCCCGATAAGTGTAACACTTAAACTTACACTCTCGGTCTCGGGTATAGCCGGCGCTACATCGGCCAGGGCACATCTCGCGCGGCGTCACCGTCCACATGTCGCAGTCGACGTCCTACTGACCTCGACATCGTGCTCACCGTCCTGGCCCACACCGTCTGCGCCGCGCTCCGCCGCCGCATCCCCGGCTACGCCACCGCCACCCCTCACACCCTGCAACGCCGCTTCCTGTCCACCAGCGGCCACATCATCCACCGCCGCAACGAAATCGTCGTCCGCCTGGCTCAACGGCCACACGCTGCGCTATGAACTCGCATAATCAACCCAACACTGTCGCCCGGGCCTCGTTCCGGTCACCGGCGCCCGGGAACGGTCAGCGGGCCCCGCTCGCCGCGCGGAGAAGCGGTTCCCGTACGTCCACGGCGAAGACCGACTGAGCTGGTGGTTGGTTGTCCATGCCGCGTACGTCGCCCCCCCAAGCACCTGCTTCCCGCTGGCTGGGTTCGCTGTTCCCGGCACCGGGGCGGCGGTTCAGCGCTGCGAAAGCTCAAGCCAGGCGGCATGACCAAAGAAGACCATCTTCTACCACATGCCCTGCTCCCGAAATGGACACTTCGACGTACTTCGATGTGAGGAGTTGTGGCCCCGCGGTCTTGAAATGCTCTGTCCATGACTACAGCAAGTGGCGTTTTGGCGCATACAAAAACGGGAGTACGACGGGCGGCCGGAATCGCGCTCGCCGCGACCGCGCTGGCAGGAGCAGCGGCAGTCGTCACAGCCCCCCAGGCACAAGCTTACCCGGCAGGGTGCACGTCAGGCTTCCTCTGGCGGAGCAACGGCACTATCGGCGGCGGATACGCACGATGCAATTCATCGAGTGGAACCGCGTACCAAGTGGCCATCCGGTGCCAGAACTACTCCACCGGTTACGCTTCGTACCACACCGGTCCGTGGCTGAACCCGGGTATGGGAGACTCGACTGCCTGGTGTCCGTCCAACGCAGGCGCCACCGACGTGTGGATCAACCTTCCCGACTGACACACCGGGGTGGGCGGTCACACGGCCGTCCACCCCGCTCTGGGCTATCACCTCATTGCCCAACGGAGTACTGATGCGTCACACCTTCGAGACGCAAGTCGGCGCTCCAACGGTCAAGGCGCGACTGGCGATCTGGCGGCCGACGGCGCCTTCGCCAACCTCTACAATTTCTGCGACATAGTGCCGACAGTGGCGCCGGGCGAGTCTCACAGCAGTTCGTTTGGGGTCGGCTACTGCGACGCCGGTCTTCTGTGGCGCCCGCGGAGCTCGACGTACTTGTGGGTTGTCCATGGCGAGCAGCACCGACTGGCTCGTGAATCGCGGCGAAGGTCCGTGTTCCTACGCCGCGCCCGGCGCGGTTGGGCCCGACAGGTGCGTTATCGGCGTCCCTGACGGGACCGGTGCCGTGATCACCCTTTACATCCCCAACGGCGGCTGAGCCGGTACGGCAGTCCTGTCGTACCGGCTCAGCTCCGTCAGGGCTGGTCGATCCAGTAGCGCTGGCAATAGCCGTTCCAATAGTGCCAGGTGATCAGCCTCGCATCCGGATTCGGGTTGCAGTCGGCCACGTCCAGGGCATTGCCGTTGGCCTCCTGGGTGATGGACCAGCTCCCGTCGTACGCCGGCTCAACGCGCCAACGCTGGCATGGGCTGTCGGTCTCCGGCATCGTCACGACCTGCTGTCCGACAGTGTTCGTGCAGCCGAGGACGTCGACCGCCTGCGCCGTGCTGGGCTCGATGATCTTGTAGACGTCGTCACCGAGCGGCCGGAACTGCCAGCGTTGGCAGGGGCTCTCGGGGATCCAGTTCCACATGCGAAGGTCGGCATCCGGCAGGCAGTTCACCACGTCGAGTGACTGCCCACCATAGACGGCGCGGATTCGGTACTTCCCGTCCGGCTGGGACGAGTTGAAGCCGGCTCGCAGGATCCATTGCTGACTTGCCTCGGCGGTACAGGTTCGCTGGACGATGGTGACGTCGCTGGCCGTACTGCCTTGGGACGGCGACGCGCATTTGCCGCTGTGCGCGAATTTGAGCCGAACGACGGTGTCGTAGCTGCTGCCCTCCAGGTACTCGATCTGCAACTGCTGATTCGCCGTTCCCATGCATGGCCACTGCAGGACGGTGACCTCGTCGCCGAGCAGCATGTCGTCGACATCAAGGCACCGCGGTCGAAGGTCGTCATGGTTGCCTTGGAAGTGGGCGGTGTGGATCTCGTACTGGTCGGTGCCGGCGATCTCCTTGATCCGGAACCGCTGGTTGAGTCCACCGTGGCACGGGTGCTGGACCAGCCGCTCGGCGTCCGTCTGGCTGCCCAGCCAGACATCGAGGCACTGGCCGCTATGCCGGGCGACCAGTTCGTAGGTCCGGCTCTCGATGTCGAAGCTCGGACCGGTGCTGGCGCCGACGCGCGGTTCCTTCCACCCGCTCGTCGCCGGACCGAACGAGGTGCCGGTCGAGGTGAGCGTGAAGACCTCTCGGCCGCCGCCGACCATCGAGTAGAAGAGACCGACGTCCTCCTTGCCGTCTCCGCTGAAATCACCGGTGGACAGCGCGGTCCGCGCCGGGTCGAACATGGTGGCGTCGCGCCACCACTCGGACAGGGTCAGCGCGCTGCCCGTCGATCGGAAGACCTTGAGCGAGGCGTCCGTGCTGCTGTTCTCGTAGAGCGTGACGATGTCATCCCTGCCGTCACCGTCCACGTCCGCGACCTGCGGCTTGCTACGCTCCCAGCAGTAGGCGCCCGCACCGCTGTCGTGCAGGACGACCGGGGTGGTGACGAACGCCGTACCGGTGGACTTGAAGTACCTGGTGACCGTGCGGCAGCCGCCGAGGTTCTGCATGTCGACCAGGTCGGCCAACTTGTCGCCGTCCACGTCGGCGAGCAGGGGAGCGCTGCCGGACCATGGAGCAGAGGTCTGCAGCCATTCGACCGGATTGTTGAGCGCCGGGCCGAGGAAGGTGAGTGTCCGCCAGCCCGAGCTGGTGCCCTTCAACTGCGCGATGACGTCGGACTTGCCGTCGCCGTTGATGTCACCGGCGATGATTCGGGCCGCACTGAGCGGCCAGCCGTTCACTCCGCTGTGCCAGACCGGCTCGGATTCGAAGTTGTATCGCTCGCTGTCCG
This sequence comes from Kribbella sancticallisti, assembly GCF_039530625.1. Lineage (NCBI taxonomy): Bacteria > Bacillati > Actinomycetota > Actinomycetes > Propionibacteriales > Kribbellaceae > Kribbella > Kribbella sancticallisti. Next base: position 15,107 of record NZ_BAAAOS010000003.1, read on the forward strand.
ACAGGCCCCGGTACATGCCGATCCGGCGGCCGGCTTCCTCCCGGATCAGTACGGCGTCAGTCCGGCCGTCCCCGTCGAAGTCGCCGCGGACCGGTCGGGTTCGGTACATGGCGAAACCGCCACTGGCACCGCTGTCCCAGGCGAGCTGGCCGGTGTGCAGACCACCGCCGACCTTGGAGACGACGTTCCAGATGGCAGTCCGGCCATCGCCCTGGTCCAGCACCGTGGACAGGTCAGCGCGGCCGTCACCGTTGACGTCGCCCCGGCGCTGGGCGGGCAACTGCGTCAGCTTGGTGGCGCTCAGCTGCCAGACACTCGCCTGGTCGCTGATGTTATTTGCACTGTCGACAGCCTTCACATACAGCATCTTCGCCGGGAGGTTGCCGGCGGCGGTCTGCCAGACGGTGAGCGGGATCTTCACCGTCCCATCGGACCCGGCCTTGATCCGGCTGGTGATCCGCTCCGGCTTGAAGCCGTAAAGGTACTCGGCCACATCGGTGTCGCCGGCCGCCGGCCGCAAAGTGACGGTACCGACGGTCCGGGCTGGGATCTGCGCTTCCCCGTCCGGGAAGTCGCTGGACTCCAGTACCGCCGGCTGCGGCTTCTTCGCGTCGACTCTGAAGTAGCAACGCGGGGACGCGGGCCCGAAATCGACCCCGTCGTCCGCGACATTGTCGTTGCTACGGGCAACGTAGTAGTACGTCTGCCCGGGGATGAACTCCTCACGCGGGATCGAAGGCCAGGCGAACGCCGACCCCGAGGTGGTCGTGGCCGAGTCGATTTCGTACTCCAGCGCAGCGTCGGACGCACGGTGGATCGACAGTCGGGTGACCAGGTTGTCGCCGTCCTTGTCGGAGGAGACCGCACTGAAGGAGTAGCCGGACAGCGGCCAGCTGACGTCGGTCGGCGCGCTCGCCGTGCCACAGGGCCGGGCGCGGCTGAAGTTCACCCGCTGTGGAGCGTACGGCGCGTTGTTGTACGTCACCACGATCTTCGCGGTGTACCCGTGGAACCTCTTCCATTGCGAGACGTTGGTCTCGTCCGGCGCCCTGAGACCAAAGGTGATGGTTCCGCTCCGGCTGTCGGCGATGGACTGGAACGACGCAGTGAGCCCGGCGCCAGTCCAGCCCATCAGCATGTCCGGCTGACTGCCGCTCCAGGCGTTGCCGCTGGCCGTGGCTACGTGCGCACGCCAGTGTCCGCTCGTGCTGTTCCAGGTCACGGCCTGGTTCCGGTCGAGACTGTGCGTCCACCACAGGTCGGTCGGTGTCGGTGATCCCGACGGACTGTGGTCGAGAGAGATCTCGAACCGGCTCCCGATCACCCGCGCGCCGCCGATGTCGCCGGTGCCGAACTGGAAGAACGATCGGTAGGTGATCACGTTGTCGTACGACCGTCCGACCTTGGCGCCTTTGTCGCGGTCGTAGTCCCAATAGGACTGGTTGTCGTACTCCTTGCTGACGTGGGTCCACAGATAGTTGTTCACCGACCACGACGGATCGATGTAGACCGGATAACGAGTGGTCGGTGCGGTGAGTAACCTCTGGTCCGGCTCGATGACGAGGTCCTGCGCGGACTTGGTCGTCGGAATGTCCGCGTGCTTCGGCCTCGCCTCTTGTTGCGGTCCGAGGGTGGCGCTGTCCCACATCACAGCCCTTCCGGCCGCGAACAACGTCTTGCCGGTCGAGTCGGCGGCAACCGTCGTTCCGTCCGGCTTCGTGGTCACCTGAAGCCCTGCACCGCTGATCGGGAAGCGCAACCGCTTGAGCGCTGGATTCTTCGCTGCCTCGCGGTGCTTCACGACCAGAATGTGCTGGAAGCCGGTCGCCTCGACCCGGATCCGCAAATCCACGCCAGGCAGGACGTTCGGGTACGTCGCGGTGTCGCCGGCCAGTACCGGTCTGGGCAATCGGCCACGCCAGCCCATCCGAACCTGCTTCTTGTCCTTGCCCAACGCGACGAGGTTGCCGTCACCACCACCGGACAACCGCAGGTCTGTGACGATTTGCCCGGGCCGCACCGATCCGTCCGGCTGGAACGCCAGCTTGGTGTCGATGGGCGCCCAGCCCGAGCCCTTTCGGGCCCGGACCGGAGAGACGAACTGCTCCATCGTGTGCACACCGGACGGCTCCCGGAACACCTGGGTCGTCTCCGACCGGAGATGCTCCAACTCGACACGCTGTGCCGGCTGCGGCGCCCCCGGAGCCGGTACAGCGGACATCGCCACACCCTCACCAGCCGGCACGACCATCGGCACCAGCAATGCGCTCGCGGCCAGGGCCGTCAGCCCTCGCCGTGCTCCCCGGCTCAACATGCGCCGATGTCGCAGACAGTCTGACCCTCGGACAGGTAGGAGCCGATGGTCAACGGTGTTCCCGGCGGAATCGGATTGCTCGGCTTCGAGCGGAGATAGTCGGCGATCGCCGCATCACGGTTCCGGCCTGCCTCCTTGCCCAGTGGGCCGTTGTGGTAGTTCCAGATCCCTGTGGCCAGAAACGCCACCCCTGCGGTGGCTGCCATCAGACCACAACCGACGCCCGCAGTTAGGACGCACCCTACGCCGGCGCCGATGCCAGCGATGGTCCCGACCTTGGCGAGTGGTTCGTCGTCCGGGTCGAGTGCGCACTCCGCGCAGGTGCTGTCGGTGCTCTTCTTCTTGGTCTGGTCCGCGTTTTGCGAGCGGTTCGCCGCCTCGGCGATCTGCGCCTCTTTGGCGCGTTCACCGATTCGTTTGGCGATGTCGGCTAGTTTGTCGCTGGATCTCTCCAGGCTGTTGGCCGTGGTGTCCGCCTGGTTGGCGGTCGTCAGCGCCTGGTTCATCTCGTATCCATCGTCGCCGGCGAGTTGAATGAAGCGTTTGGTGACAATCCGGATCACTTCCTTGGTGTGGTATCTGATCGTCTTGACGACCTCCTTGAGGATCGTCACTTGACGGGCCACCTCGGCGGTGATCTTCTGCGTCAGCTCGTGGAGGCCGAACGCCGCGGCCAGCTTGGCGACGAAGGCAAAGATCACGACCTTCACGTACACCGTGATGACTTCCTTGTGAAGCTCCTTGATTCGCTTGACGTGCTGGCGCACGATGGTTTTCAGCTCGGTGACCGTTTCTACCCTGTAGCGCTTGCCGTCGGCATCGACGAAGCTCACTGGACTGTTGTTCGCGTAGGCGTAGCCGTTGAGCTGCTGGGGATCGTTCGCATCGACCACTGGGTCGACCGAGATGAACCGCCCGATGGTCGGGTCGTACTCTCGAGCGCCCAGATGGATCAGCCCGGTGGAGGCGTCCTTGATGCCGCCAACGAAGTCCTTCTGACTCGGCCAGGCGGCCGGCACCGCTCCACGGCTCTCACCGAACGGTGTGATCCGGCGCCGCTGGAAGGCCTGTGACTCGGCGTCGACCAGCAGCGTGGCAGAGCCGTGGTGGTCGGACCCGAGCCAGGTCAGCTTGCCGCCGGTCCGGACCCCGATGACCTGCTTACCGAAGGTGTAGTGTCGGGTGCCGACCTGGGTTCCGTCTGGTTTCAGCAGGACCTCGGTAGCGCCGAGGTACAGCGTCGTACCGGTGTGGTCCTTGCGGAGCAGCCGATTGCCGTCGGCGTCGTAGACGTACTCAGTCTTCTGAGTGCCCTTCGTGACCGTGCTCAGCTTGCCTTCGGCATCCCAGTCGAACGTCTCGCCCACGCCCGCGATGGTGCGGCTGGTCTGGTTGCCTGCCGCGTCATAGCCGTAGGCGTTGACCTTGGTGCCCTCTGGGCCGGTCGTCGTGATCTTCTCTACGGCGTGCGGCCGCGGTTGACCGGCGGCTGGGTACTCGTACGTGCTGGTGGTGGCACCCGCCGCGGTGGTGCGGGTCTCCGTCTGACGGTTGCCGATCTTGTCGAACGTCCACGAGTGCCAGTACGGCGCCGGGCCGCCGAGCTGACTCGCACTCGTCGGTTCCACGTCGCAATTGCCATCGCCCGGTGTCCAGGCCAGGGTCAGGCGCCGCAGCTCGTCATAGTTGAAACACTGCGTGTCCTTCGGCTCCGTGCTGCCGGAGGCGGGGGCGTCGACGATTTTGGTGACGTTGCCCGCGTAGTCGTAGCTGTAATTCTGGTCAAGGACACGCTGCGGACCGGTGGTCTCCCGCTGGCTGATCGCCCGGGTCAGTCGGCGGGTTGGCTCGTCGTAGATGTAGGAGTGACGCAGCCACTTGCCGTCGGTCGGTTTCACCTCGAGCAGGGTCAGGTCGCCGAACGAGTTGAACTCCGACGCTGTGACGTAGGTGCTGAGTTCACTGGACAGTTCGGTCGGAAGGTCGTTCGTGTCGTAGCTGGTGGTGAGAGTCTCCTCGAGCAAGCCACCGACCGCCGGCATCGTCGTTGTCTCCGGCAGGCCGGTCGAGGTGTAGGTGTTCTGGACCGTGTACGTCTTCGCCAATGCGCCTTCAGCTGCCGGGATGGTGACCGAGGTCCCGGTCGGATGACCGCTCGCGTCGTAGCCGGTCACCTCAGTCTTGTAAGCCTCACCGTCGATGTATCGCGTCGCCGCGCTGGCCGAGCCCTTCACCAGGCTGTCGTAGGTCCGCTCCAGCCGCAGTGCACCGCCCTCGGTGCCCTCACGGACCGTCGTCGGGCGGCCGATCACATCGTAGGCGTAGAAGAGCTTGTTGCCCTTGGCGTCGGTGCTCGAGGTTACCTGGTCAAGCCTGTTGTAGGTGTAGGTGGAGGTACCGCGGTCCGGCTCCTCGATCTTGATCTTGCGGCCTCTCAGGTCGTATGTGTAGCGCCAGACATTGCCGGCCGGGTCGGTGACGGTAGACAGCTGGCCTGCGCGAGTATGGGTGTAGGTGGTCGTGTGGAAGTCCGCGCTCGGGTCCGGAGTGTTGTAGGTCCGCAGTTCGGTCTGGCGCCCCTGGGCGTCGGAGATCTTGGTTGTCGCCTGCTCGCCCTCCGGCGGGTTGACCGTCTGCCGGTCCGGCTCGTAAGTGTGGGTGGTGAACCACTTCTCGTCGTTGAAGGACCAGAAGGCTTCCTTCGTCGGCCTTTCGAGATTGTCGTACGAGGTCGCCTTCCGAGCCGGCAGGAGCTCCTCTACCGGGTCGAACACCAAGTCACCAGGAGGAGCATCGTTGTAGTACGGGCTGTTCTCGATCACCGCCAGGCCGCGTGAGTCGTACTCGACGTCGGTGATCACCCGTCCGATGCCATCGGCAGCAGGCCGCTGGATCTGCCGCTTCCGCTGCAGCCCGTCGAGCAGTTCGTAGCTGGTCTCGACGGTGCCGTCGGCCTGGAGCTTCTTCGTCTGTACGACGCTCGCCTTGTCGACGCCACCGAAGTAGGCGTGCTCAACGTTGGGCGTCTGCGACTCCGCACGACCGGGCAACCAGACCTTCGCGATCCGGCCCAGGGCGTCCCGCTGGGAGACGGTACGGCGTCCTCCGACATCGGTGATCGCGATGGCCTGTCCCCAGGCGGGGTCGAGCTCGGTGCTCGAGACATGCCCGTTCGCCAGCGTCACCGAGGTCATGGTCACCGGACCATCCAACGGGACGTAGCCGTACGTCGTGGCCTGGCCCTTGGAGTCGGTCTCTGTCTGCTTGCGACCGTGGTCGTCGTACGAGAATGTCTTGACGGTCTCGTACGTCGGTTCCCCTGCGCTGGTGAACCCGGACAACCGCCAGGCCGCTGTGGGTTTGGCGCTCGCAGGCGTTGCGCCACCGGCGTAGTCCACCTTCTCGTCGGTGATGACGTCGCCATTGGTCCATGGCTGGTCACAAGCCTTGGCGACGATCTGTGTCCGTGTCGGGAGCTCGGTGATGCCCAAGGCCGCGTTGCCGACGTACTCGTACCGGGTGCACGTGTCGTCCGAGGTAGTGGCAAGGTCGTTGGCGTTGGTGGCCTCGGTGAGCACGCCTGCCGGGGTGTACTCGTTCTTGGCCGAGGTCTCGCGGAAGCCGCCGCCCGGCTTGGCCTCCCATTGCCGGACGGACTTCTGCTCGAGCTTGAAGGCCTGGGTGGTGCCCCAGTCGCGAACCCGGGTCGAGGTCGCGGACGACAGCCACGGGTCGGTGATGGTGCGTTCGACGACTCCGCCGTTCACCAGTTTGCTGCGCTCACGCTCTTGGCCGGCCAAGGCGTTCAGGTCCTTCACCTTCACCCCCGTGGAGTCCTCTAGCTCGCGCTCCTTGAAACCATTGGACGCCAGCTTGTCCCCGTCCATGCCCTGGAAGTAGCGGTGTTCGGTGACCGATTGCGGGCCGGACGGGTGACCCTTGGTCACGGTCACCCGGTCGTACCCGCGCCACTGGGACCACGTCTTGCGGCCGATCTCGACCAAGCCGTCCTCGTCGTCGTGCCGCCAGGCCGGCGCCCCGGGATAGTCGATCGTCGTCAACACCGGTTGCATGCCGCTGACGCGGTCGGATTCGGTGACCGAGGTGACGACGTACTTGTGGAACCAGTCCTCGCGCTCATCGACGCCACCTGGCGGCGTCCACTTCGCCGGGTGGCAGCGGCGGTTGTTCAGGTCGGCCGGTGGGACGTTGCCGGGCAGGCTGCAGTCCTTGCCCGAGTACGTGATCGCCAGCTCGCCGCCGGTCCCGTAGTGGATCGCGCGGATCCGGAACCAGTCCAGCAGGGACTGGCCGCTGCCGTCGTCGACCCGGTTGTTGAGCTGGATCTTGTCGAAATTGACTTCGGGTGTGGACACGGCGCCGTCGCCGACCTGACCGGTGTGGGTGATTGCCTCCAGCCACAAGCGGGGCCCGGTGTTGTCGCCCGGGTTGGGGAAGCTGTGCCGCAGCGTCCAGGTGTCGACGGCGTCGAATCCGGTCTCCGGTCGCCACACCTCGGTGCGGACCTTGGTGAGTTTCTTCTTGGTCCAGAAGCTGGGGTTGAACTTGGTGCACGAGGTGGTGCTGGTGCACTCCAGGTCGAGCGGGGTGTCGAAGTAGTCGGCTGGTGCGCAGTTGACGCCGGTCGCGCAGCGCTCGGTGGTGTCGAAGTGGGCCCGCGCGACGGGCTGCTCGGTGAACACCGCACCAGCGGTCTGGCCGTAGTCGATCCGCTTGATGCGGCCGGCTCGGTCGTAGCTGCTGACCGTCGTCTCGGTGCCGTTGCGGGCATAGTTGTTCTTCTCGGTCTCGTAGAACAGCGACATCGTGTTGCCGTGCGGATCGACGACGTAGTCGAGGTTCCAGCGGTAGGCCTGCTGACAGAACGAGTTGGCGAACGCGGTCTGGTGGCACGGCTCATTGGCGTGGTTGCCGGCCACCGGCACGGTCCAGGTCGAGTTGGTGTCCTGGGCGCTCGGGCTCGGGATCTTGTTCAGCCCGAAGTAGAACTTGGTGCCGTCCTTGGTGGTGATGACCCAGTACTCACCTGTCTCAGCCGCCGTACCACCCTGGTCACCGTTGATGGCACCGGAGAGGCGCTCGACCTTGGTGCCGTCGTCCGCCTTCGGCCGCCACTGTTTGGTGACGTCGTCGCGGACGAGCTCGCCGCCCTTGCCGTTCAGGGTGAAGGTCGCGTTGTCCGTCGCGAAGCAGAGGTCGCCGACCGGCTTGGTCCCGTTGTTGCCGGACTGCTCGGACTTGGAGGAGCAGGACGCATAGCGGCGCTCGATCGCTCCGCCCGGCGACAACTCGAAACCTTCACCGACCCATGACGTCTGGTTGTTGGTGCCCGACGTACGGCCATCGACGCTGCCCGAGGAATAGCCCAGGGTGATCTGTGGGGTCGGACCACCGGTGCCGGGCGGTGTGCGCAGCGGGTATTGCCAGTTGAAGTCACCCGACGATCCACCCACCGACCACGAGGCGGTGGGGGACAGTTGCGTGGAGTTGAAGTCGCCTGCGGTTCCGCTCCCGGCCGCTTCCATCATGAACAGTCCGTTGGCCGGTACGTCGGCGCTGAGCGTGCCCGACCCCGTGTTGCGGGTCGGGATCGGCCGGCCGGTGCAGGCGGCCCGCGCGGTGCAGGTGGGAACCTGAACCAACCGAAGGCGGGTCGCCCAGTCGCCGCCGTACGCGTGCCGGAAGGCCTGGTAGTTCAACTCCAATGACACCTTGCCTGGAGCCTTGTCGGCACTGGTGAGTTTCACGAGCAGCGAGGCCCCACGCCGGCCGAGCATCTCCACCTTGACCTTGCTCGGCGCCGTACCGTCAGCGGTCGGCCCGACGGCCAGCGGAAGCGTCCCCGCAGCCTTCTTCGGCAGTACGCCGGACAATTTCGCCGCCCACGTGGTCTCCGGCAGTATGACCTCAGCTGTCCCAGCCGCCGGCCAGACCACGGCCGGCGTCTTCGCGACGTCGACGTCGAGATCCGGCTGGCGCGGAACCACCTTGTAGTTCGAACCCCGCACGGGCTTCACCTTGGCTGACTTGACCAGCGGCTCGTCTTCGGCAGCCGCGGGCACGGCGCCCGCCGGGACATTCAACCCAGTGACCAGCGTCAGCCCGACCACCACGGCCAAGGCACTACGAACCCCACGTTTCGACATCAGGACCTCCCAGTATTAGGCGAGATCACCATGCGAGAACACAAGGACTTCCCACAAACCTTTCGATCACGGGGCGGCCGATAACGCCGACCTTCGACACTGATCGATAAGGCTTGAGTCTCTTTCGCTCTCTGGGCCCCGTGGTGGAGTGTGTTCAATCGGCTTACGGTCGCTGGGCGGCGAGAACGGAGTGTGTGGAATCGCCGCCGCGCTTTGGGTGGCTCGTGATGCGCCGAGGGCGAGCCGTGCGCGGGTCTTGCGCCGGTCCTTCGACTTGCCGAACGCGCGAGCCTGCAGGACCTTGTGACCGCCACAGTCGGATCGACAAGCGTGGCGGAGGGAAGCTCGCTTGAAAAATCCCGACGCTGGTCGCGGGGTGGCCGCCGACGCTGACTCGTCGATGACATAGCCCTGTTGCGGCGGCATGGGCAGGTGTTGTCTGGCGTCCGGGCGCCCTCGACGCTCAGGACATTCCTGCGACTTTCATCTTTTACTAGTCGGACGTGTTAGCTTCGGCGCTGCGGCACAAGCCATCTTCTCGATCACTGCGCGGATGCTTCCGCCCGTCCGCAACGCGATCGATACCATCGCGCCAGCAGGCTGGACTTCGGTCAAGTACACCAATCACGTCGGGGACGACGACGCACCAGCGTGGATCAGTGACGCTGAGGTCGCTGAGATCCCCTCACTGCCCCGCCTCTGAGGCACAAGCAGACCACGGCCCGGCTGATCGTGCGTCGGGGTCCGCCATGAACCCGGCGCCTCGAAGCGAGCTGTTCACCATCTACCGTTATCACGTGGTGTTTCCCCACAGCGCACTGCCGATGCTGGAACGGAGAAAGCCCACAGCGCGCAAGCAATCGTCCAGCAGGTCATCGCCGAAACCGGAACATCGCGCGCAGACCAACCGGCCGGCCAGGTCCCGCAACACGCCGACCCGCCGTCAGAGAGAAAGCCGCACCGCACCAAGCGTCACTGGACTACTGACGGTGGATCCGGGCTAAGGCTGGGCTAAGGCCAATACCGTTCAGTTAGGGTTTGGGCGAGGTACTGGGGTGTGTGTTGGGGCTGTGGCCAGCCGGCGTGGTGGGAGCGTTTGACGTGCCACTTGGGCATCTTGCGTTTGATGACCCGCGGTGCCGTGCGTTGTCGTCGTTCGGGGTTGAGCCGTCCGATGAGCCGGTGCAGGAAGTAGAGCCAGCCGGGGCTGTCGCGGCCGGGTTGTTCAGGGGGAAAAGCCCCCGGCTCGGCGACGGTCTGCCTGGAGATCCGCAGCGCGGCGACGATGCTGAGCCGGTCCGGGTCGCGTCCGGAGTGGGTCGCAGCTTCGGCCATCAGGGAGCGGATCGCGTAGTGGCAGCGCAGGTGTCCCCAGATCTCTTGGAGGACCAGATCGGGCGACTTCGACCGCAGGGACGGTGCGGGGTCCGCGTTGGTGGGTCTTGAGCTCGTCGAAGGTCAGCTCGATCTCCCACCGTTCGGCGTAGGCCGCGGCGAGGTTGACCGCGGAGACCTCGGCAGGGTCAAGTAGCGTGGTGAAGAGTCGGTAGCTGGTGGGGTTCTGGCGTCCGTCGTCGACGGTGTAGTCGATGACCCGAACCAGCATCGGCTCCTGACGGCGTTCCGCGGCGGGGGTGAGGCCGCGCAGGCCAGGAGCCGTCAGGAAGGTCCTCGAGGTGGGTGGGTTTGGGGCGCTCTTGTCGGTCCGGACTCGCCACAACAGGTCGGCTCCGGTCGCGATCGCCTTGCGCCACGGGGCGTGCACCCCGACCAGCGCCTTGGCCTCGACCGGCCGCTCCCACACGTCGACCCCGAAGATCCGTGCCATGCCCGCATCGGGCCGCAGCAACGCCACCGCCATCGACAGCGACGTCGTCTTCCCCGCCCCGTTCGGCCCCAGCATCCCGAAGAACGACCCCGCCGGACAGACCATCGGCGAGTTCGGCGACGGTTTCAGCGCCGGTGTAGCAACAGGTCTTGGGCGGCGGGCGCCTCGACCAGGGCACCCTGCCACTGCAGGAGGTCCAGCCCGATGCATCCGCCCACTGCGATGGCTGATCTCTGCCTGGGTCGAGAACGCATCGAGCACGCGCAGCGCAAGGCCTGTACGGATCCACCTGTCGGCCAGACCGGGCGCATTTCGTTTGAGCCCGCTATAGCGCCTTATCGTACGCTGGATGATTTCCGGCGTTCTGGGGATGGCGGCCGGTTCCAGCAGGGTGTGGCTCTGCTACCGAACGGGTTCCAGGAGGAACAGCGGGAGCAGCCGGTCGGTCTCTTGCTGATAACTGAGATAGATGGGGAAGACCGCGGTGGCGCGCTTCCACCATTCGGTCCGCTCGTCGCCGTGGAGTTCGCGGGCGATCATGGTGCGGGACTCGGTGCCGTCCTGCAGGGTCATCTTGGGGTCGGCCAGGAGGTTGTAGTACCAGACCGGGTGGTGGGTGGCGCCACTGTTGGAGCCAGCCGCGACGTACCGGCCGTCGTGCTCGACCCGCATCAGCGGTACCTTGCGGCTCCTGCCGGATTTCGCGCCGCGCATGGTGAGCAGCACCAGCTTCTGCTCATTCCACTGACCCGCCCTGGTGTCGCCGGGACGATCGGGGCTCGCGAGATTTGCGCGGGTTACTGAATGGGTACTTCCATTCGCTGGCGGCATACCGATCTGGCGGGTTAGCGGGTTCGGCATTCCATATCCGCCGAAGCTTCGGCGGCACCGGATGTCTGCGGTAGAGCACATTCTGGACGCGGTCGACGGTCTGCAGTGCGGCTTCGTGACCATGCAGGCCCCTGCTGCCGGATCTCGGGAGGGGCCGAGGAGGAGATCGCCGCGGGATCTTACGGAGGTCACCCAGGCCGGGCCGCGACCTCCTTGAACAGGCCCAATCCACCACGACGCAGCACTGACCGGGTGCACTGGAGAAGGCCTTGGCGCTAGCCGAAGGATCTCTACTCGTCGCCGCGCTCGCGATGCTTGCATTACCCATCAAGGTCTGAGCCCGAACCGGCCACGGCGGGGGTGGCTACTGCCCACCGGCGTCGCGGAGGGTGAGTACGGCGTTGAGATAGTCGGTGACGGCGTTGCGGTTGCGGGTCAGGCAGTCGATTCGGGAGGTCATTCGGTCGCGCTCCACTTCGAGCGCCGAGATCATTTCAGGGGTGGCGTCCGGGAAGTGGATCGCTCGCGGCTTGTCCAGACACGGCACAGCCATCGCTACCGGACAGGTTCAGTTCCGGATGTTCCGTGTGGTGTGCGCGAGTCCCGTCACCGATAAGATTAACGTCCACTCGCTCGGGCTCAGGCGGTCTGGGGACGCCGACGGTTCACCTCACCCTTCTAGGAGCCGGAGGCCGACCACACCGGTGACGATGAGCAGGATGCACAGCAGCCGCTGCAAACTGGCGGCCTCGCCGAGATAAATGATGCCGGCGAGGGTGACACCGACGGCACCGATGCCGACCCAGACTGCGTAGGCAGTGCCAACTGGCAGGTGGCGCAGGGCGAGGGCGAGCATGGCGAAACTGGCCAAGGACAGCGTGACCCCAATGACGCTGGGCCAGAGCCGGGTGAACCCGTCGGACTGCTTCAGGGCGGTCGCCCAAACAAGCTCCAGCAGCCCGGCAACAGCGAGCAGGACCCATGCCAGGCTAGTCATTGGAGATCCAAAGTTGCGCGGTCCATTTTCCCCACCGGTGGGTGTTCGACAGGTCACGCGGCATATCCGCCGTCGACGCTGATCGCGGTGCCGGTGATATAGCGCCCACCCTCCCCTGCGAGATGCGCGACGGTTGCCGCAATGTCCGCTGCAGCACCGTACTCGCCCAGGGCGATAAACGGCCGTTCCTGCTCGGCATCGGGTCCGTCAGCAGGGTTCATGTCGGTATCGGTGTTGCCGGGGTGCACCACCGTTGCGGTGATGCCCCGCTCCCCGAGATCACGTGCCAGGCCCTTGGTCAGCCCCAGCAAC
>NZ_BAAAOS010000004.1:0-20777 GCF_039530625.1 Kribbella sancticallisti
CGTGCCCAGACCGGCCATCCACAGACCCATGATCCACAGGTCACCGCCGACACCCGGCGAGCGGACCGCGTTGGACAGCGGGGCGTAGGCGAACCAGCCGAAGTCGGCCGCCCCGCCCGGGGTGAAGAAGCCGCTGATGGTGATCAGACCGCCGAACAGGAACAGCCAGAAGCTGAACATGTTGAGCCGCGGGAACGCCACGTCGGGCGCGCCGATCTGGACCGGCATGATCACGTTGGCGAAGCCGACGAACAGCGGCGTCGCGAACAGCAGCAGCATGATCGTGCCGTGCATGGTGAACAGTTGGTTGTAGACCTCTTCGTTCACGATCTGCAGCCCCGGCTTGGCCAGCTCGGCGCGGATCAGCAGCGCCATCACGCCGCCGATCAGGAAGAACGCGAACGAGGTGATCAGGTACAGGTGGCCGATCAGCTTGTGGTCGGTGGTGGTGAGCCACTTGACCGCGATCTGGCCCTTGCTGCGCCGCCTGGGCAGCGCCCTCGCCGCGCCGATGGCGGCGGTGCGCTCGGCGATGTCGGTCACTTCTCGCCCTCCTGCTCACCGTGGCCGGGAATGGTGGTCGCGTCCTGGCCACCGGTCGCGGCACCGGTCTGGCCTCGGTCGGCCAGATCCCGGAGGTGCGCTTGGTACTCGTCGGCGGTGACCACCTTGACGGTGAACACCATCCGGCTGTGGTAGAGACCGCACAGCTCCGCGCACTTGCCCGCGAAGGTGCCGGTCTTGGTCGGGGTCAGCTCGAGCTTGTTGGTCCGGCCCGGGATGACGTCCAGCTTGAAGTAGAAGGACGGCACCCAGAAGGAGTGAATGACGTCCGGCGAGGTCAGGTCGAAGTGCACCGACTCGTTCACCGGCAGCCACAGTTCGGCCGGCTGGTCCAGCGTTCCGGTCTCCCAGACGCCGTCGTTGCCGTCGACCTGCTCCTTGTAGTTGAAGGTCCACTGCCACTGCTGGCCGACCACGTTGATCGTGTGGCTCGGGTTGTCCGACATCGCGGTGATCTTGTTGCCGTTCTCCACCGTGTAGAAGAACAGCACCGCGATGATCGCGAACGGGGCGAGCGTGTAGAGGATCTCCAGCGGCAGGTTGTACCGGGTCTGCCGCGGTGCCTCGTCGTTGCGCTTCCGGAACCGGACCGACGCGTAGAGGATCAGCCCCCAGACCAGCACGCCGATGATGAGGGCGGCGATCCAGGCGCCGATCCACAGACTCCTCATCGCCTCGGTGCGGTCGGATGCGCCCTCGGGCAGACCGAGTCGTTTCCACTGCTCAGTGGTCGCCGTAGAGCAGCCGGTCAGCAGCAACGTGCCGACCACTACCGCACCACCGACCAGCAGGCGTCGCTTCGCCGGACGTGCCGCTGCGCGGGCCTTGTTCAGACCTGCTGCGCGCGCGGCCACTCCGGGCGTGCCGTTCGAACCCACGGGGCGCCTTTCCCTTCCCAGGTGAGACTGACGACAGAACACTACTGGACACCTCTCCGCGTTCCGCGCATAGGTAGGGCTAGAGCATGTCAGCCCGTCCGGTGCTGTCATGCTCTAGCGTTTCCCCTGTGACCAGCCGTGCGTACTTGGATGCCGCGTCGTCTGAACCACTCCATCCGGCGGCGCGGGAAGTGTTGCTGTCGGCACTGGAATCCGGCTGGGCCGATCCAGCCCGGCTGCACCACGAGGGACGGACCGCCAGACTGCTGCTGGACAACGCCCGGGCGGTGCTCGCGGAGGGCCTCGGAGTCCGCCCGGACGAGCTGTTTCTGACCGCCTCCGGGACTGCCGCGATCCACTCGGGGTTACTCGCTGTGGCGGCCGCTCGACGCCGGGTCGGTGAGGTGGTCGTGCAGTCCGCGGTCGAGCACTCCGCAGTACTGCATGCGGCAGCGAAAGCCGGTACTGCGGCCGAAGTCGGCGTCGACTCCCTAGGCCACCTCGACCAGGACGCCTTCAAGACCGAGGTGCAGAAGCCCGGAGTGGCCCTCGCAGCCCTGCAGACCGCGAACCACGAGGTGGGTACGCGCCAGCCGATCACCTGGGCAGCCGAGGTCTGTGCCGAGGCAGGTGTGCCGCTGTTCGTGGATGGCGCCGCGTCGGTCGGGCACGACGTAGTACCGGCTGGGTGGTCAGCGTTGACGGCCAGCGCGCACAAGTGGGGTGGACCCGCGGGAGTGGGGCTGCTCGCAGTACGGAAGGGGACGCGGTTGGCGCCGGCCTGGCCCGTCGACGAGCGGGAGGACGGCCTCTCCCCCGGGCATCCGAACGTCCCGTCCGTACTGGCCGCCGCTGCCGCCCTGCAGGCGCGGATGAGCGAGGCCGCGGAGCTGGACAAGCAGCACCGAGCATGGATCGACGAGTTGCGGCACCGGGTCGCGGCCGAGATCCCGGACGTCGAGGTGGTCGGCGACCCGGACGACCGACTGCCGCACGTGCTGACCTTCTCCTGCCTGTACGTCGACGGCGAGGCCCTGGTGACCGCGCTCGACGCGGAGGGGTTCTCCGTCTCGAGCGGCTCAGCCTGTACTGCGAGCACCCTCCGCCCGTCCCACGTCCTGGCGGCGATGGGGGTCCTCACCCACGGCAACGTCCGGGTGTCGCTCAGCCGCACCAGCACGTACGACGAGGTCGACCGCTTCGCGAGCGTGCTCCCCGGCCTCGTCGGGCGGATCCGCGCGGAGGTGGGAATGTGACGCTCGACTGCCGCGGCATGCTCTGCCCACTCCCCGTGATCAAGCTCGCCCAGACCTTCCCCGACGTCGCGATCGGCGACACGATCACCATCCTCGCCGACGATCCCGCCGCCGCCACCGACATCCCGGCCTGGTGCCGCCTCCGCAACCAGGAACTCGTCTCCGCCATCGACAACCAGTACGTCGTACGCCGGCTGAGCTGATTCCGTCGGCCCGTCGCTAATTCCGTTGGCCAGGCACCAACCGACTTGCCAGACTGCGGGTTGTGACTGACTTCTCGGTGAAGCCGACGTTGACCGGTGAGCGGGTGGTTCTGCGGCCGTTGGGTGAGGACGACTACGACACCCTGATGGCCGCGATGGCCGATCCGGACGTGATCAGGTTCACCGGGAGCCGGGGCGAGATTACCGAGGCGGAGTACCGGGAGTGGTTGCGGACCCGCAAGGACCAGACCGATCGGCTGGATCTGGCGATCGTGGAGAAGGCGACCGGCGAGACCGTCGGCGAGGCCGTCCTGAACGAGTGGAGCCCGGAGGTCGAGTCCTGCGGGTTCCGGATCCTGGTCGGGCCGGCCGGGCAGAACCGCGGTCTCGGCTCCGAGGCGACCCGGCTGATCGTCAGCTACGCGATCGAGGAGCTCGGACTCCACCGGGTGGAGCTGGGCGTCTACGCGTTCAACCCCAGGGCACAGCGGGCCTACGAGAAGGCCGGGTTCGTGGTCGAGGGCATCCGCCGCCAGGCGCTGAAGTGGGACGGCGACCGGTACGACGACGTCATCATGGCCGTCCTGGCCCCGGAGTGGAAGGCCGCTGCGTTACGTTCGGAGGCGTGACCGAACTGGTGGCGAAGGCGGAGCGGATCGCTGTACTGACGGGGGCCGGGATCTCGACCGCGTCCGGGATTCCGGACTTCCGGGGGCCGCAGGGGTTGTGGACGAAGAATCCGGCGGCTCAGGCGATGTTCGACATCGGCGAGTACGTCGCCTCGGCCGCGGTCCGGGTGGAGGCGTGGAAGCAGCGACTGGTCGCGCCGGCCTGGACCGCCGAGCCGAACGCCGGCCACCGGGCGCTGGTCGATCTCGAGCGTCAGGGCCGCCTTACCGGGCTGATCACCCAGAACGTCGACGGACTCCACCAGAAGGCGGGGTCGAGTCCTGAGCTGGTCCACGAGTTGCACGGCACGGTCTGGCACGTCGACTGCCTCACCTGCGGGCGGCGGATCCCGATGGCCGAAGTACTCCCCCGTCTCGAAGCGGGCGAGGAGGACCCGGCCTGCGAGGTCTGCGGCGGCATCCTCAAGTCGGCGACCGTCTCCTTCGGCCAGTCCCTGGACCAGACCGTTCTGGACGCCGCGGCCGATGCCACCCGCAAGGCCGACCTGTTCATCGCTATCGGCACCTCGCTGCAGGTCTACCCAGCGGCCGGCCTCTGCGACCTGGCCCTCTCCGCTGGCATCCCGCTGCTGATCCTCAACGCCGAGCCGACCCCCTACGACGAGCAAGCCACCGCCATCCTCACCACCCCGATCGAGCAGACCCTCCCCGCTCTCGTCACCTGACCGCGACCTTCCAGCCCTTCCGTCCGGGTTGGACCCGGGTTAGCGTCCGGGCAGATTGTCCTGTCTTGGGAGGGGTCCCGTGATGTTCAGGTTGCGCCATGCCCATGCTCGCCTGACCGCAGGAGTGACGGCCGCCGCCGTTGTCGTCCTGGGTCTCGGTACTGCGACGCCAGCGCCCGCGCAGGTCTCCGCGGACCGGGTGATCACCGTCGCGGGGTCCCTGCAGAGCGAGGTGGGCTGCCCGGCGGACTGGTCGCCCTCCTGCGCGCAGAGTGAGCTCACGCCAGGCACAGGTACGCAGTACAGCCGGGTGTTCGACGTACCGGCGGGTGCGTACGAGTACAAGGTCACGGTCAACGGCAGTTGGGACGAGAACTACGGCGCGGGTGGCGTGCTCAACGGAGCCAACATCCCGCTCCGGCTCGAAGGGCCGGCCAAGGTCCAGTTCAGCTACGACGACACCACTCATGTCGTCTCGGTGAAGCCGGTGAACCTCGCGGGCGGGCTGACCCCGGCGGACAAGGCGCTCGCCACCCCGAGCCTGCGCGAGGACCTGACCAAGGAGCGGTTCTACTTCGTGATGGCGGACCGGTTCGCCAACGGCGACAAGTCCAACGACGCGGGCGGCCTGACCGGTGACCGGCTGGCCACCGGGCTCGACCCGACCGACAAGGGCTTCTATCACGGTGGCGACCTGGCCGGGGTGATGCAGAAGCTGGACTACATCAAGTCCCTCGGTACGACGTCCATCTGGCTGACCCCGTCCTTCAAGAACCGCCCGGTCCAGGGCGAGGGCGTCAACGCCAGCGCCGGCTACCACGGCTACTGGATCACCGACTTCACCCAGATCGACCCGCACCTGGGCACCAACGCGGACATGCAGAAGCTGATCTCGCTGGCGCACGGCAAGGGGATGAAGGTCTTCTTCGACATCATCACCAACCACACCGCGGACGTGATCGCCTACCAGTCCGGCCAGTACGGCTACATCCCCAAGTCGACCAGCCCGTACAAGGACGCAGCCGGCAACGTCTTCGACGACAAGCAGTACGCCGCCGGCGACACCTTCCCGCCGCTGGACCGGAACACCTCGTTCCCGAACGTGCCGGTGTTCAAGACGCCCGCCGACGAGACCGTGAAGGTGCCGGCCTGGCTGAACGACCCGACGCTCTACCACAACCGCGGCGACTCCACCTTCGCCGGCGAATCGAGCGAGTACGGCGACTTCGTCGGGCTGGACGACCTGTTCACCGAGCAGCCGAAGGTCCGCGACGGGATGATCGACGTCTACAAGACCTGGGCCGAGCTCGGCATCGACGGGTTCCGGATCGACACCGTCAAGCACGTCAACATGGAGTTCTGGCAGAAGTTCTCGCCCGCGATCCTGGCCGCCGCCAAGGCGAAGGGCAAGGACGACTTCTTCATGTTCGGCGAGGTGTTCGACGCCGACCCGCGGCTGATGTCGCCGTACACGACCAAGGGCGCCCTGCAGGCCACGCTCGACTTCGGCTTCCAGCAGAACGCGGTCGGCTTCGCCCAGGGCAAGCCGACCTCCCAGCTGCGCGACTTCTACGCAGGAGACGACTACTACACCGACGCCGACTCGAACGCGTACCAGTTGCCGACGTTCCTCGGGAACCACGACATGGGCCGCGTCGGGACCTTCCTCAAGCAGGCGGGCGCGTCCGGGCAGGAACTGCTGGCCCGCGACAAACTGGCGCACTCGCTGATGTTCCTGACCCGCGGCCAGCCGGTGATCTACTACGGCGACGAGCAGGGCTTCACCGGACCGGGTGGTGACAAGGACGCCCGGCAGGACATGTTCGCGACCAAGACCGCGGAGTACACCGACGACGAGGTGGTCGACGGCACCGGGACCACCACGATCGGCAGCAAGGACCGCTACGACGTCAACGCGCCGATGTACAAGCACATCGCCGCGCTGCAGAAGCTGCGGGCGAAGTACCCGGCGCTCTCCGACGGCACGCAGGTCCACCGGTACTCGTCGAACGCAGGTGGGCTCTACGCCTTCAGCCGGTACGGCGCTGACCGGACCGAGTACTTGGTGGTCGCCAACAACTCGACGACCGCCAAGACGGCGACCATCCCGACCTACGGCTCCAACAGCTGGCTCAAGCCGGTCTATGGCGGCTCAAAGCCGGCCAAGACCGACCGCGAGGGACGTGTCCAGCTCACTCAGGCACCTCTGTCGGTGACTGTCTACCAGGCACTGTCGAAGCTGCCACAGCGCTCCAAGGCCCCTGCTGTCTACATGAGCTCGCCCGAGCCGGGTGCTGCTGTCGGCGGCCGGGCAGAGGTCTCCGCAGCTGTTCCGGAGAACACCCCGGTCACCGTCACCTTCGGCTACCGCCCTGTCGGTACTACGGCCTGGCAGCGGCTCGGCGCGGACGACAACGCGCCGTACCGGGTGTTCCACGACGTCAGCGGGCTGCCGAAGGGCACGCTGCTCGAGTACCGGGCAGTCCTGAAGGACGGATCCGGCAACTACTCGGTGTCGGGCTCGTACGGGATCGTCGGCGATGCTCCGGCGCCTGGTGGCGGCGGGGGCGGCGGTACCGACCCGGTCGCGCAGCCCGCGAACGTCAGCGTGCCGGGCGACCACAACAGCGAGATGGGCTGCGCCGCCGACTGGTCCCCGGACTGTGACCAGGCCCAGCTGACCCTGGACCCGAAGGACCAGGTGTGGAAGGGCAAGTACACGGGCCTCGCCGGTGAGCACGCCTACAAGGCCGCGATCAACAAGTCGTGGGACGAGAACTACGGGGCCGGCGGCAACGCCAACGGCGCCAATATCTCCTACACCGGTCCCACGACGCCGGTGACGTTCTACTACGAGCACGGCCGGCACTTCGTCACGTCCGACGCGCAAGGACCGATCGTCACCGTGCCGGGGTCGTTCCAGTCCGAGCTGGGCTGCCCGGCCGACTGGTCCCCCGACTGCATGCGGCCCTGGTTGACCGACGAGGACGGCAACGGCACCTTCACCTGGGCGACGACCAAGATCGGAGCAGGCAGCTATGAGGCGAAGGTCGCACACGGCCTGTCCTGGGACGAGAGCTACGGCGCCGGAGGCAGCCCGACCGGCGGCAACATCCCCATCACCGTGCCCGGTGACGGACTCGTCGTCACCTTCTCCTACGTACTGGCGACCCACATGCTGACAGTGACCACCTCGAAGCCTGGCGCACAACCAGACCTCAAGCAGGCCAAGGCGTACTGGCTCGGGCGCGACCTGCTCGCAGTACCGGCTGTGGCTCATCCTGAGCGGTCTCGCTGGCGGCTGCACTGGTCCCAGACCGGCGAGCTGGCTGTGGATGCCGACGACATCGGCGGCTCGTCTGCTGGGCTCCGGGTGGACCCTGCGGGAATCCCGCCGAAGGTGCTCGCCAAGTTCCCGGCTCTAGCTGGCTATACCGCGCTACGGCTTGATCACGGTGATGCACGGAAGATCCTGACCGGGCAGCTCGGGCTGGCGCAGTACGACGATGTCGGGCGGCTGCTGGACGCAACCGGAGTACAGATCCCCGGAGTACTGGACGACCTGTACGGCGGGGCGGCGGCCGGGCGCTCGTACGGCGTGACGTGGCGCGGAGGTGCTCCACGCTTCACGCTCTGGGCGCCTACCGCGCAGAAGGCGGTTCTGCTGGTCGGGTCGCAGCGGGTGCCGATGCAGCGCAACAGCGACGGGTCCTGGTTCGTGAACGGCTCTCGCGGCTGGAAGAACGCGCTCTACCGCTATGAGGTGACGGTCTTCGCGCCGAGCACCGGCAAGGTGGAGACGAACGTCGTGACCGATCCGTACTCGCTGGCGCTGACCACCGATTCGGCGTACTCCGTGGCGGTGGATCTCGACGATGCCGCCGGGAAGCCCGCGCTGTGGTCCAGCACTCCGGCACCGAAGCTGGCGCGCGCGGTGGACTCGACGATCTACGAACTGCACGTGCGGGACTTCTCCATCAACGACACCACCGTGCCGGCCGCTCATCGCGGGACCTACCTCGCCTTCGCGGACGAGGGCAACGGCACGAAGCATCTGCGCAAGCTCGCCCAGGCCGGCCTGAACACGGTGCACCTGCTGCCGACGTTCGACATCGCGTCGATCCCGGAAGCTGCTCAGCAGACGCCCGCCTGCGATCTGAAGTCGTATGGGCCTGCCTCGGAGGAGCAACAGGCCTGTGTGACGGCCGTGGCCGGCAAGGACGGGTTCAACTGGGGCTACGACCCGTACCACTGGCTGGCGCCGGAAGGGTCCTACGCGACGTCCAAGGACGGCCTGGCCCGGGTCGCGGAGTTCCGCACGATGGTCGGTGGACTGCACAAGTCCGGACTGCGGGTCGTTGTGGATCAGGTCTACAACCACACGCC
Source organism: Kribbella sancticallisti (assembly GCF_039530625.1). NCBI lineage: Bacteria > Bacillati > Actinomycetota > Actinomycetes > Propionibacteriales > Kribbellaceae > Kribbella > Kribbella sancticallisti. Next base: position 8,642 of record NZ_BAAAOS010000004.1, read on the forward strand.
CGCGGCTGGGCAGGCGCCCACTTCCGTGCTCGACAAGGTCGTGCCGGGCTACTACCAGCGGCTGAACAAGACCGGCGGCGTGGAGACCTCCACCTGCTGCAGCAACATCGCCACCGAGCACGCGATGGCCGAGAAGATCATGGTCGACTCGACCGTCTCGTGGGCCCGGCACTATCGGGTCGACGGGTTCCGGTTCGACCTGATGGGCCACCACAGCAAGGCGAACATGCTCAAGGTGCGCGCCGCGCTCGACAACCTGACCTTGGCCCGCGACGGCGTGGACGGCAAGAACGTCTACCTGTACGGCGAGGGCTGGAACTTCGGCGAGGTCGCGAACAACGCGCTGTTCGTCCAGGCCACCCAGGGCAACCTCGGCGGCACCGGGATCGGCACCTTCTCCGACCGGCTCCGCGACGGCGTGCGCGGTGGCGGCCCCTTCGACGAGGATCCGCGGATCCAGGGCTTCGGTTCCGGTGCCGCGAGCGACCCGAACGGTGCTCCGGTCAACGGATCGCCCGCCGATCGGGCGAAACGCCTCGCCCACGACACCGACCTGGTCCAGCTCGGGCTGGCGGGCAACCTCCGCTCGTTCACGTTCCGCTCCGCCGAGAGCGGCGACGTAGTACGGGGTGATGGGGTGGACTACAACGGATCGCCCGCGGGCTATGCGGATCAGCCGGTCGAGGTGATCACCTATGTCGATGCCCACGACAACGAGACGCTGTGGGACGCGCTGACCTTCAAGCTGCCGGACTCGCTGCCGATAGCCGACCGGGTCCGGATGAACACGTTGTCTCTGGCAACCACCGCGCTGGCGCAGACGCCGTCGTTCTGGCACGCCGGCGCGGACCTGCTCCGGAGCAAGTCGCTGGATCGCAACTCCTACGACTCCGGGGACTGGTTCAACACGCTGGACTGGACCGGCGCCGACAACGGCTTCGGCCACGGCCTCCCGCCGAAGCCGGACAACGAGGCCAAATGGCCGTTCATGAAGCCGCTCCTGGCCAACCCGGCCCTGAAGCCCACCGCCGCGGACGTCCAGACAGCCAGTTCCGCAGCGGCCGACCTCCTCAAACTCCGCTTCTCCACTCCCCTGTTCCGGCTGGGCTCAGCGGACCTGATCAACCAGAAACTCTCCTACCCCATAAGCGGCACCCCCGCCGCGAAGCCCGGCGTGGTCGTCATGCGCATCGACGACACCCTCGGCCCCAGCGTCGACCCCGCCCTGAAGGGGCTGGTCGTTGTCTTCAACACCACCGGCGCACCCGTCAGCCAGCAAATCCCGGGCTTGACCGGCGCCGCCCTGACCCTGTCCCCCGTCCAAGCCACCGGCTCAGACCCAACCGTCAAACAAACCACCTGGACCGCCGGAACGGGAACCGTCAACGTCCCGGCCCGCACGGTCGCGGTACTGGTCCAGCCCTAGCCGTCAGGGGATGCGGACTCTCAGCGCCGAGGGGTCTACCGCGGCGCTGAGGGTGCGGCCGTCGGAGATGCCGTCGCCGTCCAGTTGGCGGCGGACGGTTTTGGCGGCGGTTACCTGGATGGTCTTGCCGGTGAAGCGTTCGATGTGACGGCCTTCCCGCAGCCGCTTCACCACCAGGCTCAGCGCCAGACGTGGCCAGTGGGTGATCCGGCGCGGGGCCAGGACGACCGCATCGATCACGCCGTCGTCGGGCAGGGCGTCCGGGAGCAGCGGGATGTTCGCCTGCAACGTGCCGACGTTGCCGATCACGACCGTACGAACCCGGCGGCGGAGCGGCCGCCCGCCGTCCACGATGATCTCGACCCGGACGAACGGGTGGTTCAGGTTCTTCAGCGTCGACACCACGTACGCCGCCCAGCCGACCCGCTTCTTCAGCTCGTCCGGCGCGTCCGCGATGATCGCCGCGTCCAGGCCGAGCCCGGCCATCACCACGAACCGGTCGGTGCCGAGTTCGTCGCCCTCGATCAGGACGCTGTCGATCCGCTGCTCGTCGCCGTCGAGCAGTTCGACCAGCGCGAGGTCGAGATCGAGCGAGATGCCCAGGTTGCGAGCCAGCAGGTTGCCGGTGCCGGCCGGGAGCACGGCGACCGGGATGTTCGTCCGGGCCAGTTCGGCGCAGACCACCCGGACGGTCCCGTCGCCGCCGGCCACTACGACCAGGTCCACGGTCTCCTCGATCGCCCGCTTGGCCATCGTCGAGCCCGCGTCGTCGGCCGTCGTCTCGAGCCAGAGTGAGTCGTCGTATCCGCGCTCGGTCAGCGCCGCGTCGACCTTGCCCCGGAACTCGTCGGCGTCCGGGATCTTGATCGGGTTCAGGATCACAGCGGCTCTCAAGGTTTTCCGTCCGTTCCGGGGGTTAACGTGCAGGGGTGAGCAGCCTTCCACGGAGTACCCCGGAAACCCAAGGTCTATCCGCCGCGGCGCTGGACTCCTTCGTCGCGGCGCTGGACGCGTCCGGCCAGGAGATCCAGACCATGATGCTCCTCCGGCACGGACACGTCGTGCTGGAGCGGGAGTGGGCGCCGTACCGACTGCGCGACCGGCACCTGTTGTTCTCGGTGTCGAAGAGCTTCACCTCGATGGGGATCGGCCTGCTGGTCGAGCAGGGCAAGTTGTCGGTCGAGGACAAGGTGGTGTCGTTCTTCGACGCCGACGAACTGCCGGACGAGATCAGCGACAACCTGGCCGCGATGGAGATCCGGCACCTGCTGACGATGACGACCGGCCACGCACAGGACACGATCGACGCGCTGTCGCGGGATCGCCGGATGGTGCGGATCTTCCTGGGCCTGGAGGTGGAGCACGAGCCGGGCACGGTGTTCGTCTACAACAGCGGCGCCACGTACATGTTGTCCGCGATCCTGCAGAGGCTGACGGGCGAGACGCTGCTCGACTACCTCCGGCCGCGGTTGTTCGAGCCGCTCGGCGCGGACGAGGCCATCTGGGCGGTCTCGAGGGAAGGCATCAACACCGGCGGCTGGGGGTTGAGCCTCAATACCGAGTCGCTCGCCAACTTCAGCCAGTTCCTGCTCCAACGCGGCTCCTGGCACGGTCGGCAACTGGTGCCGGCCGAGTGGATCGACGCGGCCACGTCGAAGCAGGTCCCCAACGACAACGAGGACAACCCCGACTGGCAGCAGGGCTACGGCTACCAGTTCTGGCGGTCACGGCACAATGCGTACCGCGGCGACGGCGCCTTCGGGCAGTACTGCCTGGTGCTTCCCGAGCAGGACGCCACCCTCGTCATCACCAGCGCCTCGCCGGACATGCAAGCCACGATGGACATCGTCTGGGAGCACTTGCTGCCGGCGATGCAGGGCGAAGCCGGTGACGGTACGCCGCCGCCCGCCAAGCTGGAGCTGTTGCCGCCGGCCGGGCCGGTCCCGCGCGGCGACGGGCGGACGTACCGGTTCGAGTCCAACCACACCGGGCTGACGGCGATCCGGCTCGATCCGGACGGCACCTGCACGCTGACGCTGGAAGCCGCGGCGCAAGCCGAGTACCTCAACGTTGCCGAAGGCAAGAGCCAGGAGATCGTCTGCGCGCCCGGCGACTGGCAGGAGCAGACCGACCAGCTTCAGGATCCGCCGCAGCGGCTGGTCACCAGCGTCCACGCGGACGGCGACAGCGGCGCCTTCGTCGCGACCATCCGCTACCTGGAGACCCCGTACGTCGCCACGCTGCGCGGCCGCCCGGACGGCGGCAACCTCGAGCTCGACGTCCGCTTCAACGTCTCGTTCGGTCCGGCGGAGATCACGTTGCATTCACTGTGATCCACATCACAGTCACAGTCCGGCCGGTCGCCGTGTCCTCCGTGTCGTTGACCCAGATGCGGAGGACGAGATGAAGGTACTGGTGGCAGGCGCGACCGGCGGACTCGGACGATCGCTGGTGCCGAAGCTGATCGCGGCCGGGCACGAGGTGACCGGAATGGTCCGGTCCGAGGCGTCCGCGGCCGGAGTACGGGCTCAGGGTGCCTCGGTGGTCCTGGCCGATGGCCTCGACGCGAACGCGGTGAAGGCGGCGGTGGACGAGGCGCGACCTGAGGTCGTGGTGCATCAGATGACCGCGCTCAAGGGCGGCATCAACTTCAAGAAGTTCGACGAGAGCTTCGCGCTGACCAACCGGCTGCGGACCGAGGGCACGCAGAACCTGCTGGCCGCGTCGCACGCCGCCGGAGTACGGCGGATCATCGCCCAGAGCTACGCCGGCTGGAACCTGCAGCGGGTTGGTTCGCCGACGAAGACCGAGGACGTGCCGCTCGATCCCAACCCGGCACCGGCGTCACGCGAGACGATGGACGGCCTGCTCCGGCTGGAGGCGGCAGTCAGCGGCGACCAGGCGATCGAAGGCCTCGTACTGCGCTACGCGAGCTTCTACGGCCCCACCAGCTTCCTCGGCAAGGGGGGTGAGATCGTCGAGCTGATCCGCCGTCGCAAGCTGCCCCTGATCGGCGACGGCCGCGGAGTCTGGTCGTTCATCCACTACGACGACGCAGCCGACGCCACCGTCCGGGCAGTGCAGACCGGCGACCCGGGGATCTACCAGATCGCCGACGACGACCCGGCCGCCGCGGCGGTCTGGCTCCCTGAGCTCGCCCGCATTCTGGGCGCGAAGCCACCTCGCCATCTCCCTGCCTGGCTGGCCAAGTTCGCTGTCGGTGAGCTCGGGGTCGCCGCCTTCACCCAGTTCCGCGGTGCCGACAACTCGAAGGCCAAGGACGCCTTCAGCTGGCAGCCCGGTTACGCGAGCTGGAGGCAGGGCTTCCGGCACGGCCTGTAGAGCTCGGCAAGAAAACCTGTTGTCCGGCCGGAGGCTCCTCGGCACACCGGCGAGACGGACGAGCGCCGGATCCTCACTCGCTGGTGTCTCGGCGGGTGAAGGTCAAGGTCTCGTCGCGGGCGCCGCCCATCCAGACGTCCTGGCAGGCGGCGGCCATCGCGTCGAGCCCTTCGACGATGGTGCCGAAGACGTTGCCCGGAACCCAGCCCTGGTCGCCGTTGATGAGCAGGTTGTTGCGGCCGTAGAACAACGCGAGGTCGACGATCGCGCCCGTCGTACCGGTGCCGGTGGCGTTCTCGTACCCGTACGCCGGGTTGCCCAGGTCGTCGGCGTCGAAGGAGAACCAGCACAGGTCGCCCGGGATCGGGGTGATCGTGGTGTTCTCCTTGCCCGGATCGGCCGGCGCGAAGGCCGGGAGCAACGTGTAGATCTCGTTGCGCGCGTACTTGCCGTGGAAGACCGGCGCCGACAGCGGCAGCGCGTCCCACACGGCCGACGCGGTTCTCGGCGCCTCGTCGTCGAGCAGCCGGGCGACGCAACTCACGCCGCGCTTGTCCAGGGTGACGGTGACGAATCTGCTCATCAGACCTCCAAGGTCGGCGTGCGGAGATGCCAGTCGGTGATCGCTTGATAGGCCTGCCCGACCCGCAGGACCAGGGCGTCGCCGTGCCGCGGCCCCACCACCTGCAGGCCGACCGGCAGACCGGCCGAGGTCAGCCCGCACGGCACGCTCAGGGCCGGCTGCTGGGTCAGGTTGAACGCGTACGTGTACGGCGTCCAACTCGTCCACTCCGGCGAGAACCACCCGTCCGGCACGTCCTGCCCGACCGGGAACGCGGTGAGTGGCAGCGTCGGAGTCACCAGTACGTCGTACCGCTGGTGGAACCATCCCATCAGCAGGCCCAGTTCCATCCGTACCGCGGTCGCGTCCAGGTAGTCCGACGCGGTGTAGGCCGCACCGGCAGCCGCAGTACGGCGCAACCCGGGATCGACGCGATCGTCCACCGCATCGCCATAAGCCTGCAGCACCTTCGCGGCGCCGGAGAACCAGAGCACGTTGAACGCCTCGACCGGATCCGAGAACCCCGGATCCACCTCGGTGACCTCAGCCCCGGCCTCGGCCAGAACCTCGACGGCAGTCCGCACCAGCGCGTCCACCTCCGGGTCGTTGTCCACGAACCCGAGATTCGGCGAGTACGCGACCCGCAGCCCGGCGACCCCGTCGTCAAGCCCGTCCAGGAACGACCTGGCCGGCGTCGGCAGGGCGGACCAGTCGCGCGCGTCGAACCCGCTGATCACGTCGAGCAGCGCCGCGTTGTCCCGGACCGTCCGCGTCATCGGTCCGGCGTGCGACAGCGTCCCGAAGGCGCTCGGCGGGAACAACGGGATCAGCCCGTACGTCGGTTTCAGCGCGACCGTCCCGGTGAAAGCCGCGGGAATCCGGACCGACCCCCCGCCGTCCGTGCCGACCGACCAGGCTCCCATGCCCAGACCGACCGCCGTCGCGGAACCGCCGCTCGATCCACCCGACGTCTTCGAGGCGTCCCACGGGTTGCCCGTCACGCCGTACCGGCTGGAGTCGGTGACGCCCTTCCACGAGTACTCCGGGGTGGTGGTCTTGCCGAGGATCACCGCACCGGTCTCCCGCAACCGGGCCACGCACGGCGCGTCCTCGTCCCACGGCTGGGTCTCGTCGATCAGGGTGCTGCCGCGCAGGGTCGGCCAGCCGCGCGTCCACAACGCGTCCTTGATCGAGGTCGGTACGCCGTCGCCGGGGCCCAGTGGCTCCCCCGTGTGCCACCGGGCCTCGGACTCCTTCGCGGCGGCGAGCGCACCTTCGGCGTCCACCAGCACGAAGGCGTTCACCTGCTCGTCGTACTTCTCGATCGCCTCCAGCGCAGCGCGGGTGGCCTCGACCGGCGAGAGGTCGCCGCCGCGGTAGCCCTCGACCAGTTCCATTGCCTGCGGTTTCATCGCTCTCCTCGCTCGGTTGCCGGGATGTAGCCGAGCTTCTTGTCCACCACGTTCAGCAGCGGTTCTCCGGCCAGCCAGCGCCGGACGTTGACGGCGAACTGGCGGGCCAGCGTGTCCCGCCAGCCGATCACGTCGCCGGACATGTGCGCGGTGATCGTCACGCCGGGGGCATCCCAGAGCGGATGGTCCGGCGGCAGCGGTTCGCGATCGAAGACGTCCAGCGTCGCGGCGGCGATCCGTCCGTCCCGCAAGGCCGCCAGCAGCGCCGCCTCGTCCACCAAGGGGCCGCGAGCGACGTTCACCAGGTGCGCGTCGGACTTCATCGCCGACAGCACCTGATCGTTCACCAGGCCGCGGGTCGCCTCGGTCAACGGAGCAGCCAGCACGAGGTGATCCGCCCAGCCGGCCTGGGCCGCGAGATCGGAACTCGCGATCACGTCGCCGAGGTCCGGATCACCGGCCCGCGCGACCCGGCCGACCCCGCGTACTTCGAGGCCGGCGGCGCGCAGCAGTCGCGCGATCTCCCGGCCGATCCCGCCGGTGCCGACCACCAACGCCTTCGCGCCGAGGATGCTGTGCGTCTCCCGGTGCTGCCAGGAGTGCCGGCGCTGGAGTTCGAGACTGAACCGGCTGTCCTTGGCGACCGCGAGCACCGCCCCGAGCACGTACTCCGCGATCGGCCGATCGAACACCCCGCGCGCGTTCGTCACCACCACGTCGGAGTCGCGAAGTTCGTCGAAGAGCAGGGTGTCGACCCCGGCTGCCGTCACGTGGATCCATTCGAGGGAGCCGGCCCGGTCCCACACGTCGCGGACGGCCGTGGAGAAGAAGTCCCACAACATCAGCGCCCGGGCTCCCTGGACAGCGTCGGCCAGGCCGTCGGCAGCGCAGTACCGGAGGTCGACGGGGAGGCCGTCCAGGCGGGGCGGCCGGTCGGTCGCGCGCTCGCAGAGCACGGCGACGGCGGGGCGTTCGACGGGGTCCGGCACGTGTCGAGGCTAGGAACCACGCCGTAGGATTGTCAACAATCACCATCGACCCGCAGACTGAGTTCCATGCGCCCGCCTCCGTTGCTGCAGACCGGCATCGGCATCGTCGCGCCCTACGACTTCGCGCTCGACCGCGAACTGTGGCGGTGGGCGCCCGACGACGTGAGCCTGTACCTGACCCGGATGCCCTACCTGCCGCTGGCCGCGACGCTCGAGATGGCGATCCACATCTCCGAGCCGGCCCTGGTCGCCCGCAGCGCGATCGACGTTCTGGCCGTCTCCCCTGTCGTCACTGCCTACGCCTGTACGTCGGGAAGCTTCGTCGGTGGGCTCGCCGGAGAGGCCCGGCTGGTGGCCGCGATGGAGAACGCGGGCGCACCGGCGGCGGTGACGACCAGCGGGGCTCTGCTGATCGCGCTCAGGCAACTCGGAATCACCCGGATCGCCGTGGTCACGCCGTACACGGAGGATCTGACGGGCGGGTTGTGCGCGTTCCTTGCCGAGGCGGGCGTGGACGTGGTCGCGACGGCCGGGCTCGGGCTCACCTCCGAGATCTGGACGGTGCCCTACGAGACGACGGCCGCGCTGATCCGGGACACCGACTCCCCCGACGCCGAGGCGGTTTTCGTGAGCTGTACGAACCTTCCGACGTACGACGTGATCGCGGAGGTGGAGAACGACCTCGACAAGCCGGTGCTGACCGCCAACCAGGTGACGATGTGGTCCGCGCTCACCCTGGCCGGCCGCCAAGCCGTTGGCCCAGGGCAACGCCTGCTGACCGCGGAGGCCGGCCGTGTCTGACGTGCTGAAACAAGCGGTGCCGCAGGAGGAGTACTCCGACCGGCTGCGCCGGGTCCGCGTGGCGATGGCGGCCCGCGACTTCGGAGCGCTGGTGGTCACTGATCCGGCGAACCTCTTCTACCTGACCGGGTACGACGCCTGGTCCTTCTACACCCCGCAGTGCCTGGTCATCCCAGCGGACGCGGAGCCTCACCTCTTCGCCCGGGCGATGGACGCCGCGGGAGCCACCTTCACCTGCAACCTGCGCGCCGAGCAGATCCACGGCTACCCCGAGGATCTCGTCCAGCGACCGGACGTCCACCCCTTCGACTGGATCGCCGCGGCCGCCCGCGAACTGATCCCCGGCGACGCGGACGTCGGCATCGAAGGCGACTCGCACTTCTTCTCGGCCCGCGCCTACCTCGCCCTCGCGGCGGGGCTGCCCGGCCACCGCCTGATCGACTCGGCCGAACTGGTCAACTGGGTCCGGCTGGTCAAGTCCCCGCATGAGCTCGGCCAACTCCGGATCGCCGGACGGATCGCCGAGCAGGCGATGCGGATCGCGCTGGACCAACTCCGGCCCGGCCGGCGCCAGTGCGATCTGGTCGCCGAGATCCTCGCCGCCCAGGCGATCGGGACGCCCGAGCACGGTGGCGACTATCCGGCGATCGTGCCGATGCTGCCGACCGGCGAAGCGGCCGGTACGCCGCACCTCACCTGGACCGACCGGCCGTTCAGGACCGGCGAGGCGACGACGATCGAACTGGCCGGCGCCTTCGGCCGCTACCACGCGCCGCTGGCTCGCACGGTGATGCTCGGCGATCCCCCGCAGCGCCTCACCGAGACGGCGAAAGTCGTTGCCGAAGGCATGCAGGCCGCGCTCGGGGCGATCCGCCCGGGCGTGAGCGGCGGCGCAGTACATGCCGCTTTCAACGCGGTCATCGCGGCGCACGGACTGGTGAAGGAATCGCGGATCGGGTATTCGATCGGCATCGGCTACCCGCCCGACTGGGGTGAGCGGACCGTGAGCCTGCGCCCCGGCGAGACCACCGTACTGACCGCCGGGATGGCCTTCCACGTGATCCTCGGGATGTGGATGGACGGCTGGGGCTATGAGCTGTCCGAGCCCGTGGTGGTGACCCCGGCCGGGGTCGAACGACTGACCGACCTGCCCCAGGAACTGACGATCCGGAGGTAACACCATGGAACTCCCGTACGCCGGACGCGCGGCCGGCCTGGTCGGCTCGGTGATCGACTCGAGCACCTCGCTGCTGCACCGGCAGAGCCACGACATCGTCAGATTCGCCATGGGCAGTCCCGCCGCCGAGGCGGTGCCGTCCGCCATCCTGGCCGGCATCGCGACGGTGGAACTCGGCCGCCCGGACGCCTACGACTACGCCGCGACCGAAGGCGATCCGCCCTTGCACGCGGCGCTGCTGGAGATGCTGCGCGGCACCAGCGACGAGACGACGGCCGAGCGGCTGACCATCACCGCGGGCGGCATGCAGGGTCTCGACCTGTTCTGCAAGATCTTCGTCGATCCCGGCGACCTGGTCGTGGTCGAGTCGCCGACCTACACCAATGGCAGTGCGACGGCGCTTTCCTACGGCGCCACGCTGCTCGAGGTCCCGGTCGACCGGGACGGTCTCGACGTCGAGGCGCTGGAGGAGTTGGTCGCGGCAGCGGGCCGGACCCCGAAGGCGATCTACACGATCCCGACGTTCCAGAACCCGTCCGGCGCGACACTGTCCCTGGCCCGGCGGCACCGGCTGCTGGAACTGGCGAGGTCGTGGGGGTCGATGGTGATCGACGACGACCCGTACGGCCTGCTGCGGTTCGCCGGCGATCCGTTGCCGACCGTGCGCGAACTGGGCGCCGGTGATCCGCTCGTCTTCGCCGTCCGGACCTTCTCCAAGATCGTCGCGCCCGGGCTCCGGGTCGGCTGGGTGGACACGGACCCGGAACTGCGGCCGCTGCTGATCAACGCCAAGCAGGCGATGGACACCTGTACGAACCTGCCGGCCCAGCGGCTGCTGACGGGATTCCTCACCGGCGGGCACCTGGAGAACCACCTGGCCACCCAGCGCACGCAGTACAGGCTTCGCAAGGAGGCCATGCACGCGGCGCTTCAGGAGAACTTCGGCGACATCGCGCGGTGGACCGATCCTGAGGGCGGCTTCTTCCTGTGGGTGACGCTGGAGAACGGGGTGAACACCGCCGACCTGTTCGAGGTCGCACTCGCGGAGGGCGTCGCGTTCATCCCGGGCTCGGCGTTCTCCCCCAGCGGCCGGTTCACCGACGCGCTGCGGCTGTGCTTCGCGTCCACCAAGCCCGACCGGATCCACGAAGGAATCGCCCGGTTGCGGCGAGCCGTCGACCTGCTTGCGAAACTGGGCCGGTGATCACCTCCCGCGAGCAGAGCGTCCTTGACCGGATCGACGAGGACCTTCTCGTCCGCATCACCCAGAACCTGCTGCAGGCGACCGGGCAGAATCCGCCTGGCGAGGAGGCGGCGACCGTTGCCGCCCTGAGTGCCGCGGGCATCGAACTCGGGCTGGACGTGGTCGCCACCCGGGTCGAGCCCGGCCGGGACAACCTGAGCATCACCCTTGCCGGTGGCAACGGTCCGGGGTTGCTCCTGCTCGGCCACACGGACGTCGTACCGGTCGGGGACGGGTGGACGAAGGATCCGTTCGGCGGGGCGGTCGTCGACGGACGGATCTACGGCCGCGGCGCGTCGGACATGAAGGGCGGCCTCGCCGCCGCCCTGGTCGCCCTCGCGGCGCTTCGCGGCACCGAACTCAGCGGCCCGGTCGAACTCGCCGCCCTGATGGACGAGGAGGAGACCGGCAAGGGCATCCGCGCGTACGTCGGTACTGCGTCCCGCTCGTGGCTCGGCTGCATCACCGCGGAGCCGACCGATCTCCAGACCATCATCGGCGCGCGGGGTGACTCCTACCTGCGGGTTGAGATCCACGGCCGCGCCTGCCACGCCGGCAACCCCGACGACGGCGCGAACGCGATCTACGGCGCGACCGCGGTCGTCGCCGAGATCGAACGGCTCCACGCGGAACTCGCCGCTGCCCCGCATCCCCTGCTCGGCCCGGCGACCTGGAGCGTCGGCCAGATCCAGGGCGGCACCGGCGGCTCGATCGTGCCTGCCGAATGCGTCCTCATCGCCGACCGCCGCCTGCTCCCCGGCGAGTCCCCCGCGGCTGTCCTCGGCAACCTCCAAGCCCGCGTAGCCGCCCTGAATCTGGAGGCCCGCGGCCTGTCGGTAGACCTGCAGATGCCCATGGAAATGCCCGCCTTCGAAACCCCCGCCGACGCGGACCTGGTCCGCATTACCGACGCTTCCCTAGCCGCCGCGGGCGGCCCCGGCCTCCCCCTCGGCGGCTGGACAGCAGCGTGCGACGGCGGCTTCATCGCCCGCGACCTAGGAATCCCGGTCGTAGTCCTGGGACCCGGCTCAGTAACCACCCAGGCCCACCGAGCCGACGAATCCGTGGCAATCAACGAACTACTGGTTGCCGCCCGCACCTATGCCCTAACCGCCCTCCGCCTACTCAGCTGATAGACCGTGAACGTGCCTTTCCCTCGATAGACGCGGACGGCAGCGTGCGGG